>NZ_JBHMDN010000042.1:0-61833 GCF_042431195.1 Cohnella cellulosilytica | reverse complement strand
ATACCAAGGTTAGCGGCGGGGAGGGGGAGAAAAAGCACGGTCGCAATGACCATGCCTTTTCCACAGTTAATCGACAGCTTCTGTCAGACCGCTAAAAGCGGGCAACTGCACGAATTGGCCTGCTTAACGGTCTCCCAGACTGCTAAAAGCGGGCAACTGCACGAATTGGCCTGCTTAACGGCCTCCCTGACCGCTAAAGGCAGGCAACTGCCCAAATTGGCCCGCGTAGCGGCCTGCCGGGCCGTAAAAAAGGTGGGTTGAGTGGGAATTTCTCAAGGCGAGCTCGGAATAGGCGATTCCCCCCTCCCCTCAAAATTCACTTGATCTTTTCATTCATTTAATTATAATTATGTTCAAATGATTAAACCAATGAGCAAAAGGATGATACGCATGAGCAAACAAATCGAGCAGACTCTGCAGAAGTTTAAAGAGGGCATCCCTCTGCTGGAAGTGCTGACCGATGAAAGCCGTCAAGCCATTATTATGCTGCTGGCCCAAAATAAATCGGGGCTTAACGTTAATGCGATCTCGAGCCATATCAATTTGTCCAGGCCGGCTGTCTCCCATCATTTGAAGGTGTTGAAGCAGTCCGGTTTTATTAATTCCGAGAAAAAAGGTGTAGAAAACTATTATATATTGACCATACGCAAACCGCTTGAACAACTGAAATCTCTGATTGCTGCCGTTGAAGACCAATGCAATGGATCTCAGTGACCGGCAGCAGGCTTAAAGGGATTACTGCGTCGCAGGTTTATTTTCGCCCAATAAGTTCATTAGTTTAAACCAATAATCATAACTGGAGGGGTTAGAAATGAAAGCCGCAACCATTAAAAAATACGGAAAAAATGTTCCGTTAGTCGTAACCAAGCAGCCAATGCCCGTTGTCGGGGAGCACGACGTGCTCGTTGAAATCCGCGCCGCCAGCTTGAATCCCATCGACTTTAAAATCAAAGAAGGAAAAGCGAAGCTTCTATTAAGTTACAAGTTCCCTCTCATCCTGGGCAACGATTTCTCCGGAGTTGTCGTCCAGGTCGGCGAACGGGCAAAGACATTTAAGATCGGAGATGAAGTTTACGGGAGGCCCCGCAAAACCCGAATCGGCACGTTAGCCGAATTTATTGCCGTTCACGAGGATGACATTGCGCTGAAACCGCGCACTCTAAGCTTTGAAGAAGCTGCCTCCGTACCGTTGGTGGGACTGACGACTTACCAAGCCTTGTCCGATATTCTCCAGCTGCAACAAGGGCAGAAAATTTTGATTCATGCAGGTTCGGGAGGCGTAGGCACCATCGCTATCCAAATGGCCAAACGGATGGGCGCATTCGTCGCTACAACGGCCAGCGATAAAGGCTATGATTTGGTCAAATCGATGGGAGCCGATCTGATCGTGAATTACCGCAAAGAGAATTTCGAGGAGAAGCTTGCCGGGTATGACGCTGTTTTCGACACTTTAGGCGGAGCAGCCTTGGAAAAATCGTTCCGCATCCTGAAGCCGGGCGGTCAAATCGTATCCATCTCTGGCATGCCGAACGCAAGATTCGGCAGAGAAGCCGAATTGGGTTGGATGAAAACGGCCATTTTGTCTGTCGTGAGCCGCAGAATTACAGCCCTTGAGAAGAAACACCGCGTTAAATATCATTATCTTTTTATGAAACCGAGCGGTGCTCAATTGAAGGTTTTAAAGGAATGGATCGAGGAGGGTCGCATAAAGCCCGTTATCGATAAAGTGTTTCGCCTGGAGGATGCCGAGCAAGCCCTGCATTACCTGGAAAGCGGCAGCGCCAAAGGAAAGGTAATCGTTAAAATCAAGTAATTCCGGGAGCATCCCGACCGAGCTTGCCAGCGAAAATGGGGGCAGCAGCGCGAAGAGACGTATCCCTCGCTCCTCCTCAAGAGGATCCGGGATACGTCCCTTCTTTGCCCGCAAATTTCTATCTCTTCTTACCTGACTTCAATCAGCTCCGACTTTTGCAGCAGCCGCTGAACAATCGCCGCGACTTCCGCGCGGGTCATATTGGCCTTCGGCGCCAGCGTATCCGCGCTCCTGCCCGTTACGATGCCTGCTTGCACGCTGCCCGCGACACCGTCCTGCGCCCATTTGGCAACCTTAGACGCATCCGCGTAAGGATTCAGTGCCACATTCGCCGATTGAACGGTCAACGTATCCGCCAGGCCGGTTAACGTCATCGCTTTGGACAGAATCAGCATCGCCTGCTCGCGCGTGATTTTGTCCTGCGGACGGAAGGTGCCGTCCAGGAAGCCGTCGATCAATTGATACGCATAGGCCGTGTTGATCACGCCGCTGTACCAGTCCGATGCTTTCACGTCGGAGAAGGCCGTCGCGCCGCTTTCCGGCTTGAGTCCCAGTCCGCGCACGAGAATAGCTGCAAACTCGGCGCGGGTAATGTCCCGATTCGGAGTGAATTTGCCGCCCCCCGTTCCATCGATGACCATCCGCGAGCCCATGTCGTTCACGGCGGATTTCGCCCAGTGCTTCGCGACGTCGCTGAATTCGATCGGATTCCAGACGACGGCATACGTGCTGTTGGTCAAGCTGTTGATCTTGGCAAAATAGGTTGCGCCGTTCTTGGTCACCTGCGTCGGCACATGACGCACCGAACCGTCCGCTTCAATCACGACGCCCGTCGTAATCTTGTTCGGATCGATCTCGTCCGGAATGGTGACCGTTCTTTCGACGTAGGCGTTAAACTTCGTCACGCTGACCGTCTGGCTGCCATAAGCCGCGGTAATGTTGAACTCCAGCGGCGGCATTACCAGCGAGAACGTGCCTTTCGCCGCCGAATTCTCCGCGAGCTTAACCGTCTCTGCCGTAGAAGCGGAAATTTCGATCCGCACCTTGATGTCCGCCAGATTGGCCGGCTTGCCGAGCTGCGCGAAGATCGCGTCGATGTTGATCTCGTACGCCGGGATCGTATACGCCGCATTGTCGGTTTGGAGCACGAGAACCGCTTCCTTGTTCTCCATGTTTTTGACCATTTGACCGTTCAGTTCGCCAACGATGACATCCGACTGCGACTTGACCGGTATCGTCACGACGGCGCCCTGGCCTTCGGCCGCCAGCTTGTCGTCCAGCTTCTTCTCGTCTACGGCAATGGTCAGCAGGGTTTGGTCGTTGCGCTTGCCGGTCGTCGCCGTTCCCGCATTTTCTTCCTTGCCGTTCACCAGTACGATGACGGCCTCTTCGTTTGTGCCGCCGGAAGGCGAGGTCGCTCCTCCGTTGGCTCCGCCGCCGTTCGAACCCCCGGAACCGCTGCCCGAGTCCCCGGAGCCGTTGCCCGAATTGCCTCCGTTGCCGCCGGATGACGAACGCGGAACAACCGCAGATGACGCGACTGAAGCCGCGCTGCTGCCCGCTGAATTGATCGCCTGAACCGTAAACGTATAGCTCATGCCGTTCGTCAAGCCTGTAATCTTGATCGGACTCTTCGTTCCTTCAGCGGTTTTTCCGCCCGGATGAGCGGTCACGATGTACTTTGTAATCGGATTGCCCCCGTCATCTACCGGCGGCGTGAAGCTTATCGTTGCCTGTCCGTTGCCTGCGACAGCGGTCACGTTCGTCGGTGCATTCGGCACCGTCGCCGGAACGCCTTCCGCTTCATTGGATGCGGCGCTCAAGCCGCTGCCGCTTCCGGCTTTCACTACAAAGTAATACTTCTTGCCGTTCGTCAGATTGGATACCTGGTAATCCGTTGCTCCAGTTACGACCGTAAATTCCCCATCATCATACCCGTGCGAAGTTTCAGACACGTACACGTTGTAAAACGCTGCGCCCGAAACCTCGTCCCAAGTTAGATTTACGAAACCGTTCCCTGCAGCTGCAGTCAAACCCTGCGGGTTGGCCGGCATTCCCGGCAGGTTAACGCTTTGGGTCACGCTGGTATTCCCATATCCCGTTGCCTTAACTGCGATCGCATGCGTGCCGCCGCTGAGCACGCCGCCATAAATGGTCAGCTTGCCGGCCGTAATTACGTAATCAGTAGGGGACAGCGCCGTTCCGTCTACGCTCACTTCTGTAATCGCTCCGCGCCATGCCGCATCATCCGTAAATGTAATTTCAATCGAATGGTCCGTATCGTTATCGCTGTTGTCGGCCGTCAAAGCCGGTGCCGGAACAGGGCCTCCGCCGGACGAGCCGGAGTTAATATCGCCGGAAGACAACGTAATCTCGCTGAACTTCACAACCTTGCCGGAGCTGTCCACTTCATACAATGCAATATGTTTGTTCGTTGTTGCGTCAACGCCCGAGATGTCGTTGCCCGCCGTATAGCTGCTCGCTCCGCTCGGCACGGCATCGCCGACATTTGGCTTCGGCGTGCTGCCGGACGTTACCAGCACCTTCAACTGGTTGCCGTCTCCCGCCGCCACTCCGGTCACCTTGGTCGTTCCCGGCTGCGCTCCCGGCTGGGCCGTCGGCGTCGTCCCGAAACCTGGGGCCGGAACAGTACCGCCTCCTCCCTCCGCCGCGTTTACGGTTAGCGTAAAGGATTGTGTAGCGTCGTCCGTCGGCGTCCCGTTAGAGGCCGTTACGGTGAAGGGATAACTGCCCGCACCGACAGTTCCGGCAACCGTTAGGAGACCGGTCGATGGGTTTATACTCACACCCGCCGGGGCGCCGTCCAGGGTATACGTAATAGTCCCGGTTCCCACAGCGATCACTTGGAACGTACCGCCAGAGCCAGACGTGACAGAAGTGCTATTCGGTGAAGTGATATTGGGCGCGCTCGCCGTTTTCACATTAAGCGTAAAAGATTGCGCAGCATCTTCCTCCGGCGTCCCGTTAGAGGCCGTTACGGTGAAGGGATAACTGCCCGCATCGACAGTTCCGGCAACCGTTAGGAGACCCGTCGATGAGTTAATGCTTACACCTGCCGGAGCGCCTGTCAGCGAATACGTGATCGTCCCGCTTCCCGTGGTGGCGTTCACCTGGAACGTACCACCCAAGCCGGACGTGACAGATGCGCTATCCGCCGAGGTGATCTTGGGCAAGGCGCTATAGAACACCGTGATTGGCACTGCCGAGCCGCTTGGCATAGTGAATGTTACAGAAGCATTGTACATATCTCCCGGAAGGATAACGCTGCTTGACCACATCATGAATTTGTAGCCTGCATTGGGATTGGCGGTCAGTGTGACAGTCCCCCCTGTTGTCGCTTTTGCCGGGCTTGCCTTGGGATTTCCGCTCCCTGCCGGATTAACGAAGAAGATAACGCTAGCCGATGCCACGGAAAGCCCAAAGCTTTGCGTAACGCTACCCTCTTCGTTTGAGGCCTTAACGGTAAAAGTGTGATATCCCACCGCGACAGTGTCGGCAATCGTCATAAGGCCCGATGATGGGTCAATGGTTACGCCCGCTGGCGCGCCCTCTAGCGAATAAGCGATGTTCCCGCCGCCCACGGCGCTCACCTGATACGTTCCGCCCTCGCTAAACGTAACATTTGTGCCGGCAATCGAGGTAATCTGAGGGGGACCGCTCGGCTCATTTACAGCAAGTGTAAAAGATTGCATAGCGTCTTCTTCCGGCGTTCCGTTAGAGGCCGTGACGATAAAAGGATAACTGCCCGCCGCGACAGTTCCGGCAACCGTTATAAGACCGGTTGATGAGTCAATGCTTACGCCAATCGGAGCATCAGTTAGCTTATACGTGATGGTTCCGTCTCCCGTAGCAGTCACCTGGAACGTTCCGCCAGAGCCGGATGTGACAGATGCGTTATCCGCCGAGGTGATCGTGGGCAAGGCGATATAGACCGCCGTGATATACTCCTTGGTTGAGCCGCTCGGCATGGTGAATGTCGTAGAGGGGTCTGACAGATTTTCCAAGGGAATAACGTTATTCGAATTCGACCATGTACTGAATTTGTAGCCGGCATTGGGGTTGGCGGTCAGTGTGACGGTATCCCCTGCGGCTGCGTTTGCCGGAATTGCCTTTGGTCTTCCGCCCCCTGCTGGCTCAACGACGAGGACGACACTGCCCTCGTCCACGTAGAGCCAAAAGTCTTGCGTATCCTCTCCCTCATCGTTAGAGGCCTTGACGGTGATATTATAAATTTTCACCGGAACAGTTTGGTCAACTGTTATAACGCCGGTCGATGAATCAACACTTACTCCTGTTGGAGCATTCACCAGCGAATAGGTGATGATCCCGCCGCCCGTAGCTTTCACTCGATGCGTTCCGCCCTCGCCGGACGTGACATGTGCAATTTCCGCCGAGGTGATATGGGGCGGACCGCTCGCAGCATTCACAGTTAACGTAAAAGATTGCTTATCGTCTTCCTCCGTCTTCCCGTTAGAGGCCTTGACGGTGAAATCGTAACTCCCCACCGCAACAGTATCGGCAACCATCATGACGCCGGTCGACGAGTTAATGCTCACACCCGCCGGAGCGTCCACCAGCGAATAGGCAATCTCGCCGCCCGTAGCGGTTACCTGAAATACACCTCCCAAACCGGACGTAACGGATGTAAAATCCGCCGAAGTAATCACGGGAGGGAGAGGAGCAAAATTTGCTGTAACCGCCACTTCCTTGTTCGGCATGTAGAAGGCCGTGCTTTCAGCGGTGGCGTCAGAGAACGTAATATTATCGTTACTTGTCCAGTTCGAGAATTTATATCCTATGTTTGCACTTGCGCTTAGATTGACCCACAATCCCGCATATTCCTCTGTTATAACTTGACCCTTTCCCGAAGAACGTGCCGTGGCGCTTCCGCCTGCCGTCGGACTGGCGGCCGTGGTGATCGAATGAGGGATTCCGATCTTGACATGGCCGTCGTAAATAATCATATTTATTCTTCTATCGTGGCTAAACTGATTGGAGTCAACGTATACTGCATTTTTCATGAGGTTTCGTAGTTCATCATCGCTAAATCCCGCATCCGTCCCGTCGAATAGCATATCGCCATCCTTAAACCAATCGTTGCCGAAGCCGGGATATAGCCCAATACCAGCAATTGCGTACGGTACGGAGGAATCTGCCAGTTTTACATACGAATTTAAACCATAGGTGATTGTCATGGCAGGATAAACATTAAACCCATTCCTGATACCAAACTTCATAGTGACATCAGTGACATTATCCTCCAACCACAGGTTGCCGACAGTGAGCGGTTCGATCATAGCCGAACCGTTGGTCTCTACTCTAACGTTTTGTACGAAGGTGCCGCCGATAAAATTTGCTGTGGCGCCGCTTTGCACCATCACATCGACTATGCCCTTTTCGCGGTCTTCATTGTTCTCATCCAGATCCCGAAGGCCAATCGTAATATTTGTAAAGTTCACTGTACCAGACTGTACCGAGAACATGATTCCGGTTAATCCTTCATTCCAATTTATCTTCGACGGTTGGTAGTAACCCAGAGGCTTTCCTTCATAGTCGTATGACCCTATTGTGATGCTTTTGTTCAAGTTGATTTGACTGGATATCCGCATGTCGGACAACACTCCGATAGTATCGCCGTCTGCTGCCTCCTCATACGCCTTCTCTATTGTGGCGTATGGATGCTCAAATGAGCCATCACCTGAGCTGTCGTTCCCCAGCGTGCTGACAAACACGACATTACTTTCTGCGAAAGCCGGAACGGCTGTCGCCGGCAGTAAACCGAATGACAAAACCAACGCCAGAAGCAGACAAAATATCCTTTTCGTTCTTTTCATATTAGCTAACCTCCCGTTGAATTTCTCTGATTTTTCTAAATGTAAGCAGCATAAGCGACTGCCTGCCGCCCGGAAATCCCCTATTCCCGCCTCGACATGCCCATGGCGCGGCTTGTAATCTTGCTCTTCCATAACCAACCTTTACCGCCTTTCTTGTCAAAGACAGCGTTAATATTTTACTTCCAGCTATCCTAGCACGAGCGAATAAACAAGCAATAAACAAACCTCGACAGCGATCGACGCACTAACCAAGGACTCGACCGTTGTTTACAATTTGTTTATTCCAATAAGCTAAGCTGATAGAATGGCACTAAAAGGGGGGTGCGACATTGCCCGGGAAAACACCGCTGAGCAGAGTGGCAACGATCGGCGCGATCAGTCTTCTGCTCGTCTCGCTTTTTATTCTCTCGCTGATGGCCAACGCCAGCGGTTCGCGGAATTCCCCGCAAGTGCGCGGGGGAACGCTGAGCCTTCACGACTGGAATCCCGATCGAACCCCCGTCGTGAAGCTGGATGGGGAATGGGAATTTTATTGGAATCGACTGCTGACTCCCGAGGATTTTCGCAAGCAGGGGAGAACGTTAATCGATAGCGCCTCCTACATGACGGTTCCCTCTACCTGGAACGGTCAAACCGTAAACGGCATCAAGCTGCCCGCCTACGGCGCGGCGACCTACCGAATGACGCTGACCGATCTGCCGGCCTCCGACATTTACGCCTTAAAGAAATCGAATATCCGATTTTCGAGCCGGATTTACGTGAACGGAGAAGAGCTGCTAACAGACGGGCGGCCGGACGGCGGAGACGACGCTTACGAGCCTGGCAATCGCCCCAGGCTGAACAGCTTTTACAGCGCTGGCGGCGATGTCGAGATCATCGTGCAGGCGGCCAACTACGACTATGTCAATTCCGGCTTCAGCATGCCCCTGTTGTTCGGCAAGGACGAGGCGCTGGTCTCGCTGCAGCGAAAAACGATCGCAAGGGAAATCGCCATTATGGCCATTCTCGGGACGCTGGCGCTGATTTACGTCATCTGCTTCGTCGCGGCCGCGATGTACAGCAGGAAGGATTATTCCCTGCTCATGCTTGCGCTTCTGTGCGTGTCGGCCGGAATTTACCACAGCCTGATGGGAGAACGTTCCCTGCTGCTGCTGATCCCGGACATCTCGTTCGTGACGCTGTACAAAATCAAAGACGTCGCCTCGGTGCTCACCTGCATGTCCGTAGCCTTGGCCTTTTATCACCTGCAAAAAAAGATCATTTCGTCCAGGCTGGTGCTCGCGACTGCGCTCGTATTTGGGGCGTTTGCGGTATTGATTGTGTTTTTTCCGATCAGCGCCTATACGCCCGTTCAATATTACATTGTCATCTCGTACCAATTGCTATTGCTCTGGCTTTTCGTCCGCAGCTCTTATCTTTACGTCAGGAGCAAGGACAGCCGCCGCTGGAAATCGTTCCTGCTCTGCATGGCGATTTTATCGATCAATCTGTATTCCATCGATACGATATGGTTTGCGCTGGGCCTGACCTCGTCCATGCAATTCAGCCAGCTCTGCATTATCGCGCTTAACTTGATCCTGCTCCTGCTCATCGTCCTGCGCTTCTTCGAGGCTTACCATACGATTAATGAAATGAAGGACCAATTGCTTCGCATGGACAAAATCAAAGACGATTTTCTGTCCAACACCTCTCACGAGCTGAGAACGCCGCTGAACGCCATCGTCAACATCTCCGAAACGCTGCTCAAGGGGGTAAGCGGCGAGGTGAACAGTGAACAAGCGCAAAATCTATCGCTCGTCGTCGGCAGCGGAAGACGGCTTACGCATCTCGTCAACGAGCTGCTCGACTACTCCAAGCTGAAGCACGGGGATTTGAAGCTGAACAAGAGCCGTCTGATTCTGAAAGCGTATGTCGAGTCGGTCATGCGAATTCATCAGTTCCTGCTGGAAGGGAAAAGTACGAGACTCGTCAATCGCGTGACGGAAGACCTGCCTCTCGTTCATGCGGACGGCACCCGGCTTACGCAAATTTTACATAACCTGATCGGCAATGCGGTCAAATTCTGCGATCGGGGAACCGTGGAGGTAAGCGCGTCGGTGGCGGGGGAATGGATCGAGATTCGCGTCAGCGATACCGGAATCGGCATCGAACCCCATATGCAGGAACGGATTTTCCTGGATTACGAGCAGGGAGATCACGCAGGAGCGCCCCAGTACGCCGGAACCGGGCTGGGCTTGAGCATTACCAAACGGCTTGTCGAGCTTCACGGAGGCCGCATCGGCGTCCGCTCGATTGTCGGACAAGGCGCCACCTTTACCTTCACGCTGCCCGTCGCCCCCGGCAAAACCGCCAAATCGCGAGCGGAGCCGCAAGCGGCGGACAAGTCTCCTTTTTCCGGCGGCCTGACGCACCAGGACTATCCTCTGCGCATCGAGGGCGAGCACAAAGAAGCCATTCTGATCGTGGACGACAACGCGCTGAATCTGCAAAGCATGATCAACCTGTTCAAGCTGGAAAATCAAACGGCCGTCGCCGTCAACCGCGGGGAATCGGCGCTGCAAGCCGTCTTCTCGCGGCAGGAGTTTTACCTCGTCGTGCTGGACATCGCGATGCCGGACCTGTCGGGCTTCGAGGTGCTGCGGCGCATTCGCGAACGCTTCTCCCCCTTCGAGCTTCCTGTCCTGATGCTGACGGCGAGAAGCCGGAGCGAGGATATTCGGCTGGCGATGGAGCTGGGAGCGAACGATTTCGTCGCCAAGCCGTTCGAGTCCGAGGAGCTGATGGCCCGGGTCAGAAGCCTGTCGAAGCTGAAGTCGTCCGTCAAGCTGGCCAGGGACGCGGAAATCGCCTTTTTGCGCTCGCAGATCAAGCCTCACTTCCTGTACAACGCCCTGACGGCAATCGCCGAACTGTGCATGACCCATCCGAGACAGGCCGAGGAGGTTACGCTGCAGTTGTCGCGTTACTTGCGCAGCAGCTTCGACTTCAAGCATCTTGACGCGATGACGACGCTGAGCGACGAGCTTTCGTTGGTTCGGGCTTACGTCGGAATCGAACAGGCCCGCTTCGGCGCACGGCTGCGCGTGGAATACGAGGTGGATGCCGATCCGAACCTGCTGCTCCCTCCTCTTATGATTCAACCCTTGGTGGAAAACGCGATTCGCCACGGCGTCATGTCCAACTCCAAGGGCGGCGTCGTCAGTCTTCTGGTCAAGGGGAACGCCGCAAACGGGGTCACCTTGCGGATTGAGGACAACGGACGCGGAATGAGCCCGCAGAAGCTGCACCGTGTGCTGAATCCGGACTCGGCGGCGAAAGGCATCGGCCTGTGGAACATCGCCCAGCGCCTGCGGCTTCTGTACGGCACGGACATGCGAATTGAAAGCCGGGAAGGCGAAGGCACGAGAATCGAAATCGAGCTGCCCGGCGAAAACGCGATAGCGAAAGGAAGCTGACGTATGCTGCGGATCATAGTGGTGGATGACGAGGAGCTCGCGGCGATGCGCTTGATGCGTATTCTGTCCGAGCGGAACGAGCCAAGCGAAGCCGTCATGTTTCTGGACCCTCTGGAAGCGTATGAATATGCCAAAGCGCACCCTGTCGACGTCGCTTTTCTGGACATTTCCATGCCCGATGTCAACGGGATGCAGCTGTCCAAGCTGCTGACGGACATCCAGGAGAAGATTAAAATCGTTTTTGTCACCGGATACGACGCCTATGCGGTGCGGGCTTTCGAGCTCAACGTCCTGGATTACATTATGAAGCCGATTACGGCGGAGCGGCTGGATGTCACGATGAAGAGGCTCGGCACGAGTCATTCGGAGAGCGCGGCGGTCAAGCCGTCGCTGGAGATATTCCTGTTCAACGGGATGACGGTGAGCCTGCGAACCGCCGCGGACACCAGAGAAGCCGTCAAGCTGCGGAGTCCGAAAACCGAGGAGCTGTTCGCCCTTCTGGTGTGCAAGCGAAGCGTGCATAGAGAGGAAATCGTCGATACGCTGTGGGACGGACTTGTGCCCGATAAAGCCTGGAAAAACCTGAATTCCACGCTGTATTACGTTCGGAAGGCGATCAATGCGGCCGAGCAAAGATGCGAAATCTCGGTGACAGGCAATGAAATCCGCATCGACTCGGATACGCTCTACTGCGATCTGTACGAATTCGAACGAATTCTGAAGGAAATCCGGCGCGATCCGGAACGGCATACGCCGCTGTTTAAGCGGGCGGAGTCGCTGTATACCGGACCGCTGCTGCGGGGCAAGGCGTACGAATGGGCCGGCGAGTACGCCCTCAGCCTCGAACGGCAATATACCGAGCTGCTGGAAATCCAGGCCCGGCATTACCGTCAGCGCGGGCAGCTCCTTCAGGCGCTGAACTGCTATGAAGAAATTCTCAAGCTGGACGCCATACGCGAGGACGTCCACGGCGAAATGATCCTCGTTTTCCTCGAGCTGGGCCGCAAAAACGACGCGCTCAGACAGTACCGACAATTGGAAACGATGCTGCGGGCCGAGCTGGGAATGGAGCCGGACGCGAAAATCAAGGAACTGCTGCAGTGAGGGACGTGACAGCTCGCGCGCGAACGACCGCATAGAAGCCTCGGACGAAAACAAAAAGGCTTGAAGCCTTCCCGCAGGGGGAGGACGCCAAGCCTTGCCCTTGTTTCGCTTAAGCCTTCAGAACGTCATGATCGACATAACGCTCGCCGTTCAGCTCGCTGACGACGTTGATCGCCACTTTGGCTCCGTCGCCCGCGGTGATGATCGTGTGCATGCTCACGCCGGCGATCGTGCCGGCCGCCCAGACGTTGGACAGGTTCGTTCTGCCGTCCGGCGCGCAATCGACGATCGTCTTGATGCGCGGCTCGGTGCCCGGCTTGGTCGCAACGCCGCTGGCCTCGGCCACGTCCGCGAACATTCCGGTGGCGATAATGACGTGAGTCGCCTCGTACGACTGCCCGTCCGCTTCGATCGTAACCGAACCGTCGCCGGATACCAGCTTAGTCGCTTTGCCCGTTACGAATTCGGCGCCGAATTTGGCAGCCTGCTTCTTGCCTACGGCAACGAGATCGGGACCGGTAATTCCGTCTACGCCGTAATGGTTTTCCAGCCAAGCGCGTTTCGTTACGCTCTGATCGCTATCGATCACCAGCGTTCTCTTGCCGGCCTTCGCGGTAAAAATCGCAGCGCTGGCGCCCGCCGGCCCTCCGCCGATAATGGCAACGTCGTACATCGCAATCACTCCTCAGGAAAAATTGGAAGCCTTACTTATTGTATCACGGGAATGAATCGCTTTCAAAAAGTAAGCCCCAAGAAGTGTGCCGACTGCTTGCGAATCAGATCAGCCCGGCTGCTCGCGGACAGGCGCGAAACCGGCTGCTTTGGCTGCTTCGGCTTCGAGCGGCCGAAACAGCCAAATCCGCTAGGGCGTGTATGCATACTCCGAGGAAAGCAGATGTTGCCGAATTTTCGTTCCATGCAAGGAACTTTTGTGAAGGCGTACCGAGGGTACGTCAAGCAAAAGTGACGCAGCAGGGGGCGAAAAGGCGGTGATAGATGCCTCTGAGCGGGTTTGCATACACGCCCTAATGCGCGACTTCCTCCAGCCTCTCCACGCCGACCGTCTGCACGTCCGTCGGGCTCTGGCCCACCTGCACGGTCGCCACGCCTCCCTCAACGTCCACATGCTCGATCCAGACCGGCTCGCCGCTGTCCAGTCGAACCTTGAACTGATCGGCCGACTCGTAAATTTCTTTTGCTCTGCGCGCGTCCATATTCAATCCTCCAGCGTTTCCTCGATTTCCGGCACCCATCCGTTATGCAGCGTGACCTGCCCGCCGCCCAAGCCTTCGTTCACCATCCGGTCGACGTCCATGTCGAACTCGTCCCTTCCTTCGTGAATCGAATCCTCAAGCGCCTCTTTATCGTCTTCGGAAGCCACCTCGGCATCTCCCTTTCGAATGTTGGATTCAATCCTTTCCAATATTCCCTGTCCGATTGTTTTCCATGCGAATGGGCAACTTAAGGGAAGAGTTCGCGAGTCGGCTTGCAGCGCCGAGAAACCTCAACAGAGAAGGAGCGTTAGCCATGCATACGGTCTGGAAAGGCGCGATCAGCTTCGGTCTGGTCCACGTTCCCGTTAAAATGTTCACCGCCACCGAGGACAAGGATATCCACCTGCGGATGATCCACAAAGCCTGCGGCACGCCGATCGCCAACGTTCGCACTTGTCCACACTGCGAAAAGGAGGTCGCCTGGGAGGAAATCGCCCGGGGATACGAGCAGGAGAAGGGGAAGTTCGTGCTGTTCGAGCCGGAGGAATTGGAGGCGATCAAGCCCGACAATACGAAGACGATCCAGATTCTCGATTTCGTCGACTTGACGGAGATCGATCCGCTGTACTATCAGAAAGCCTATTATCTGTCGCCCGACCAGGCCGGATCGGGCGCTTACAGCCTGCTGCTGGAAGCGATGCGCCAGTCCGGCAAAATCGGCATCGCCAAAATCGCCATCCGCAGCAAGAGCAGCCTCGCGGCGATCAGGCCCGTCGACAACTGCATCTGCATGGAGACGATGCATTACCCCGACGAGATTCGCTCGCTCCAGCTCGTGCCGAACCTGCCCGCGCAGGCGAACGTGAACGAGAAGGAGCTGACGATGGCCAAGATGCTCATCGAGCAGCTCTCTACCCCGTTCGAGCCGACGAAGTACACCGACGACTACCGCATCGCCCTGCAGGAAGCGATCCAGCGCAAAATCTCCGGCGAAGGCGCGGATATCGTCACCGCTCCGGACGTCGAGAGAACGAACGTTATCGATCTGATGGCCGCGCTGCAGGCCAGCCTTGAGGCGGCCAAGCCGACAGGCTCCGACGAAACCGGCGGCGACCGCGGCAAACCCAAGAGCCGCAGCACGCGCGGCCGCAAGAAAGAAGGGGCGGTGCCTTGACGCCATGAAAGCCGCGAATGCGACCCCGACGGCCGGGACCTTCTTCCCGTATCGGCCTGCCGCCGGCCTTAGGCCATGGAGCTAGAGCCGGTCATTCCGTTCGAGCCGATCGCGGTAACCGAATGGCCGCGGGAGGACGGCTGGATCGCCCAAATCAAATGGGACGGCGTTCGGATGCTGAGCTATTTCGACGGGCGGGAAGCGCGGCTGATCAACCGCCGACGCAACGACCGGACGCCGCAATATCCCGAATTCGCCGATCCGGCCGCCTTCTGCTCCGCCTCTTCGTTTATTCTCGACGGCGAATTTATCGCTTTCGACGAAGCGCGGCCTTCCTTTCAGGAGGTCATGAGAAGAGACGGCCTGCGCACGCAGACCGGCATCGCCGCGGCCGTTCCGCGAGTGCCCGTCACCTATATGATTTTCGACGTGCTCTACCTGGAGGGGCGGTGGACAACCGACCTGCCGCTGGCGCAGAGGCAGCGGCTGCTGGAGAACGTCGTCGTCCCGGGCGAACGCGTGCAGGTCTGCCGCAACTTTGACGATCCGTCGACACTGCTGGCGCAGATGAGAGCGCTGCGGATGGAGGGCATCGTCTGCAAAAGCCTCGACAGCGTCTACGGCATCGGACAGAAGGATAGCCGCTGGCGCAAGCTGAAGCTGACGCACGATCTGTATGCCGCGGTAGGCGGAGTCACTTATAACGGCCCCAGAGTCAATTCGCTGCTGCTTGGCTTGTTCGACGGGGACGGAGGGCTGCATTATATCGGGTATGCGGGAACGGGCAAGCTGTCTCAAGAGGATTGGCGAAGACTGACCGAGCGGATTCCCGCGCTGGCCGTGGAGCGAATGCCGTTTGCCGGCCGGCCGGACCGGGACAAGGACGTCACCTGGGTGCGGCCGCATCTGGTCGCGAAGGTGCAGTTCCTGAACTGGACGCAGGGCGGAACGATGAGGCAGCCGAGCATTCAGGCGCTGCTGCCCGAGCGTTATTTGGCGGAGTGCGGTGTCGGGCAGATCGGCGCGGAATAGGCGAAGTCCGACAGGTCGGAAAAGGAGGCTGCTGCAAGCATGGTCAAAACGAAAACCGTCGTGCGGCTGGGAGAACACGAGCTCGCCATCTCCCATCCCGACAAAACGATCTGGCCGGAAGCGGGCATCACCAAGCTGAAATACGTGCAGCTGTTGGCCGAGCTGGCGCCCTTCCTGCTTCCGTATGCGGAAGGACGCTATTTGACGACGATCCGTTATCCGGAGGGGATACACGGCGTATCCTTTTATCAGAAAAATGGTCCCGAGCCGATCCCCGACTACGTGCGGACCGCCAAGAGCGGCAGCATCAACTACGTCGTGCTGGATTCGGTGAGAACGCTGCTGTGGATGGGAAGCCTGTACAGCCTCGAATTCCACGTCTCCTCCGACGAGATCGGGCAGCCGCTGCCCAATACGTGGATGCTCGACATCGACCCGTCGGTCGGCGAAGAGCCGCGGATCATGGAAGCGACGGAGCATGTGCTGCAGGCGCTGGATTCGCTCGGCCTGAGCGCCATGGCCAAAACGTCGGGCGCGACCGGCGTGCAGGTCGTCATGCCGATCGAGCGCGGACCGGATTTCGACGCGCTGCGCCGCTTCGGCAAATTTCTCTCCGAGTATCTCGTCGCCCGCCATCCCCGGCTGTTCACGGTGGAACGGCTGAAGAAGGATCGCGGCGATCTGATCTATCTCGATTATTTGCAGCATTACGCCGGCAAAACGCTCCCCGCCCCATACTCCCCGCGTGCTCGTCCGAAGGCGACGGTCTCGACGCCGTTGACCCGCGACGAGGTGCGACGAGACGTCAAGCCGACCGACTTTCACCTGCTGAACGTGCCGCAGCGGCTTCGCGAGCGCGGAGACCCGCTTGCCGCCGCGCCTCGACAATCGCTCGGCCCGGTCATCGACCACCTGCTCGGAGACAAACGCAAATAGCTACAGCAGCGGAGACAGAATCCGCGCCATCGCTTCCTTGAACTTCTGCGTGCGCGGCCGCTCGAGAAACTTCTGCAGGTTGATCTCCTCGCTGTCCTGCAGGTCCTGCAGGAAATCCCGCTCCACCTGGGCGATCGCAGAGGGAGCGAACAGATGGGCGTTGATCTCGAAGTTGCTGTAAAAGCTGCGCAAATCCATGTTCGCCGAACCAACGACCGCCGCGAAGCGGTCGACGACCAGCGTCTTGGCGTGGACGAACCCTTTTTTATACTGCCACACCCTGACGCCTGACCGCATCATCTCCTCCGCGTAAGACAGCGTCGCCAGGTGGACCAGCCACGTATCCGGAACGTAAGGAATGATCAGACGGACGTCCATGCCGCTGACCGCGGCGTCGCGCAGCGCCATCGCCACGCTCGCGCTCGGGATGAAATAAGGCGTCGTCATCCAGATGCGCTCCTTGGCCGCGTTCGCCATCGCGAACACCGAATCGTGAATCGCGTCTCCCCGGCGGTTCGGACCGGCCGGCACGATCTGCACCGCTTCCTCCTCCGGAACGTCGTGCTCGGGAAAATACGACGGATCGTCCGGCTTGCCGCGCGTCGCGATTTCCCAGTCCTTCAGGAACACCTCCTGAAGCCAATAGACCGAATCTCCCTCCAGCTTCAGATGCGTATCGCGCCAATAGCCGAGCCGGGGATGCTTGCCGACGTATTCGTCGCCGAAGTTCAAGCCTCCGATAAAGCCGACCGTGCCGTCCACGACCGTAATTTTCCGATGGTTGCGGTAGTTCATCCTCTTCTTCAGGAAGGAGGGCCTGAGCGGGAAGAAGCACGCGCATTCCACGCCTCCCTCGCCCAAAATCCGGATGTAGGCGTCCTTAAGCTTGATGCTGCCGATCCCGTCGTACAGCAGCTTCACCTGTACGCCTTCGGCGGCTTTGCGCAGAAGCGTCTGCTGAAGCTGCCTTCCGATGCCGTCGTCCCGAACGATGTAAGACGAAATGTGAATGTGGAATTTCGCCTTGTCGATCGCCTCCAGCATCGCGGCGTACGTATCCGTCCCGTTGTTGAATACGGCCGAGCGGTTTCTCCCGGAGACGGGAAGCTCTCCCCGCTTGAGCAGCGTGCGGAACAGGCGCGGCTGCTCCGCAATGCCGGTGGGCGGCAGCGCGGCGGGATCCGTCACGGTTTTCGTCATCGCCAGCAGCTTCGCCCGACGGCGCTGATCCAGGCTGCCTCTGCGGCGCGCCTTTCGGCTTCTGCGATACTCCGTCGCCAGGAAGTAATACAGAATAAACCCGACGAACGGGAACAGAAACAGGATGAACAGCCACGCCGTCGCATGGGCGGGTCTGCGGAATTCCAGCAGCAAGATCGTGGCCGCCTGGAAAATAAAGACAAGCAGAAGCAGGCAAACGCCGAACGCAATCATATCCTCTTATCCTCGCGTCTCTTAATGATTTCAGGTATGAAAGGAAGCTTTCAAGAATAAATAGCAGTAGAACAAGGATGGACCCGACTTCTCGTATCCGAAAGGAGAGCCGATGGCACACAGACGACGGAAAGCGAAATGGTCGTTGATCCTGATCCGCGACGCCAATCGCCGGGTGAAGCAGTTCCGGGTGTCCGGGCGAACGATCGCGCTGCTCCCCGTAGCCGCCGCCCTGACGGTCGCCGGAGCGTTCGCGGCCCGGGAGCTGGAGGCGCTGCAGCGGCTTCACGAGCTGGAAGCGCTGCTCGACGCCGCAACCGCCCGGAGCGGAGCCGCGCTCGAGGCCAAGAACGGGGAAATTCGTTCCCTGAAGCAGGAGCTTGGCCAAGCGAACGATCAGGCCGAGCGGCTGCAGCAGCGAATGAACGAATTGGCGGTTCTCGAGGCCCGATTACGGCAGTTCATCGGCCAGTACGGCGACGGGCAGACGCTTCCCCAAGGGGAATCCGCCTCTGAGGTCGCCGCCTCTTACGCCGCGGCGGCGGCCGACAAGCTGACCGCGGCTTCGGCCCGGTTGACGATCGACGACATCGCGGAATTGTCGGAGATGCTCGGCGAGCTCGCAGATTCCATGGAAGCCAATCTCCGCAAGGCGGAGCGGCGGCAAAGCGAGCTGGACGCGATGCCGTCCGCCTGGCCGACCGTCTCGCGGCGCCTGACCTCGGGCTTCGGCTACCGCAGCGATCCGTTTACGAGCAAATCCGCATTCCACGCCGGAGTCGATATTTCGGGCGATGTCGGCGATCCGATCTACGCGGCCGGAGACGGCACGGTCAAGGAAGCCGGGTTCAATCGCACACGTGGTAATTATATCATCATTACCCATCGGACGGGTTTGGAGTCGCAGTATATGCATTTAAGCAAAATCGGAGTAAAAACCGGGCAGCGGGTCGAACGCGGCGACAGGATCGGAGAAATGGGCAACAGCGGGCGCAGCACCGGACCGCATCTGCATTTTCAGATCGTGGCCAGCGAGAAGCCGGTCAATCCGCTCCCCTATTTGCGACAGGTGAAGGAGGATTGAAAGCGATGTTCGGACGCAAGCGCAGGGCGAGAGTCACCGATACGCTGATCGGCGCAGGGACGGAATTTAACGGGCTGATGAAATCCGAAGCCGACGTCAGAATCGAAGGCGCTTATCAAGGAGACATCGAGAGCAAGGGAAATATCGTGATCGGAGAAAGCGGAGTGGCGAGATCGAACCTCGCCGCTCGCGAAGTGACCATCGCGGGCAAAGTGTACGGAGACGTACATACCTTCGGCAAGCTGGTCATCACCGCTACCGGGCAGCTTCACGGAAACGCCCAATCGGCGGTGCTGCTCGTGCAGGAGGGCGGCATTCTGAACGGCAGCAGCAGGATGGACAAAGGCGACAAGAAGCCGGCCGGCTCCGAGCTTACGGTCACCGGCGTCTCCGCCGGCGCCGTTCTCTCGGAGAAGAAAGCGAAGCAGGCGGGGTAATCCCTCGCCTGCTTCTTCGTTTTAGGAAGCCTGGGGACAAACATATATTTTATGCCGCAGCCGTTTCCAGGTGTGGAAGCTTGTTCGTTCGCTGAATATACTGCATCGAATTCACCCCATTTAAGAAGGGACTGATTTCCATGGCAACGGCGGCTCCACAGCCCGGAGACCCGAATGCGATCAACCTCAAAAGCCTGGGCGCCCAGGGCAACGGCGCGGCGGACGACAGTCAGGCCTTTCTCGACGCGCTCTCCGCGGCCGAGAAGCAGGCGAGAAGAAACGCGGCCCCGAGCTCGGACAGCAACCGGCTCGGCTCCGTCACGATCTATATTCCCGCGGGCACCTATGTCATTCGCAAGCCCGAAGCGCTGATCCGAAGCAGCTATGTCAACCGAACCGTCGGACTTTCCATTCAAGGCGCAGGCGCCGGGCTCACCCAGATTTTGTTTCAGCCTTCCGTACCCGGAGGGTATCTCATGGCCAACAACGACGCCTGGCTTAACGTAACGATCGCCGATCTCACCTTCGACTCGAACAACGCGAACAACTCCCTGATGGATTCCTATTCCACCGGCGGCGCCCAGAAATACAACTGGGAGCGCTGCAGCTTCACGGGGACCTGGAAATACATTCTCAATTTGCGGGGAACGAACAATAACAGCGAATATTCGTTCTACTCCTGCAACTGGTCGGGCTCCTGCAAGAAAATGCTTTACGTGGACGCCAAAGGCTCGGACCAATTCGTCAACTACAATTTCTTCGCGTGCAACTTCGAAATGGCGGAAGGAGATTTTATCCATCTGGAGAAAGGCGGCAACGTCAACATCTGGGGCGGCAGCCTGATCCATTACGG
The DNA here is from genome assembly GCF_042431195.1 of Cohnella cellulosilytica. NCBI lineage: Bacteria > Bacillati > Bacillota > Bacilli > Caryophanales > Paenibacillaceae > Cohnella > Cohnella cellulosilytica. The sequence goes on along the minus strand of NZ_JBHMDN010000042.1, from coordinate 41,442 downwards.
CAGCGGGGGCGTGTTCTTCAGGCTGCTGGGGGACAGTCACTTCTACGGAACCGAGAGATTCCTCTGCGCGGGGACGAGAATCGAGCATCGCAACGCCAACAGCCAGCTGATCGAATGCACCTGGCCAGGCGGCGCCGTAACCTTCCTGAACATCGACGCGACCAGCTCCATGAATCTTCGGCCGTACACCGTCCAGAGCGCGCTTTTCAAGAGCTCGAACAGCGAGATGCCGAGCATCAAATTCGACAACTGCCGGCTGATCGGCTCCCACACTTACAGCTATTTGGTCAACTCCTGGTCGAAACGGCACAACGTCGTCTACGAGAACTGCACCTTCGAGCAGCATGCCGACGTCAAAACGTTCCTTAACGTCGTCAGCGGCGACAAAACCGCCAACATCGGCGGCGCGCCGGTCGTCCACTTCCGCAATTGCCGCGGCGCCGGAGGGACGAACCCGTCGTGGAATCTCTGGGATTGCGATTACGGCTATTCGACGGCCGTGCTCGGACCGACGTCGCGGAAAGTTCTGTCGGTCAAAAACGCGGACGGCAAGCTGCCTTACAATCGCGCCCCGAAAGTCGAATTCACCCTGCCTCCGGGCGCGATCGTCACCGGCATTCGGCTCTATTGGCCCGCCAAAGCCGTCTCCTCGCAGAACAAGGCCTGGGCGTTCTCCGTACGTACGAGCGACGCCAGCCCGACCGTGCTGGCCCGAGCGTCCGGCGACAACAAGACGGCTCTTGCCAGCGGCTTTAACGTCGACACACCGCTGTTCTTTCCGTGCGACACGGATGCCAAACGGCGTCTGGTCCTCGAGAGCAACGATAAGGTCGACCAGGTGTCTAGCGCTTCGTTATGTCTGATAGAGTATATCGGCTAAAGGCGGCCGAGCCGGCCCGGTCGGCCGCGAAGGTCCGGCCCGGACTCCGACTCCGGCTTCCGCGAAGACTCTTGCGCAGGCTCCCGCCCCCGCTCCGTCGCGCAAACAGGTAAGCGAACAGGAGGAAGCTGGACATGTAGGCGAGCGCGTTCATCAGATCGCCCCGCAGCAGAAACACCTGGTAAGCCGATAGAAACGGCACAATGATCCGATAGATCGACATCGTCGACAAGCGTCTGCTCTCTTCGTACTTGCTCTGCAGACGACGGGAGACGAATCCGTAGACGGCAAACAGCAGGACGACGCCGGCGAGACCGCCGTTGAGATAACCTTCCGCCCACAGCGGACAGGACAGATTCGTATAGAAGTATCCCGAGGCCTCTCCCAGCAATTGCCCGGAGCTTAGCGGCTTCGCCTCCCACAGCGAGCGCGGCACCCAGAACAGCAGAGCTCCGAGCAGCTGCTTGCCGTGAGTCGTCCCGTTGGCCCCGACGTACTCGACGGCGTTCAGCGACATCTGGAAAGCGTCGTAATCTCCTTTCTGCACGAAAATGTCCGAGATTCCGGCCGTCTGAATATCGCCGTCCAGATTGTTGCGGAACAAATCCGTATAAGGGAAAACGACGATGAACAGAAGCAAATAACCCGCCGTCCACCCGAAGCGGCCGATCCTTCGCCACGGCACGAACAACAGACACAGCGTAAGCATCACCGAGCCGAACCAGTAGCGGGCATTGGAGATCGGATTCGAGACGACCAGGCAGAGAGCGAGCAGCAGCAGCGTCGTCAGCTTGGGCAGCGCGCTCCGGAACAGGCGGCGCTTCCACAGAGTCAGACCGAAAATCAGGCACACAAATACCGGAACTTTAATGAGCTGATCGGCGATCAGGCCCTGTGACTTCGTCTCGTAGACGTTTTGCAGCGCGTTGCGCGGCAGAAACAGGGAATGGATGCCGCCGGATTGAACGAGAAGCGCACCCGAGATCAGGATCGCCAGACCGGAGACAACCAGAAATCGCCGCGTTCCGCCCGGCTTCGCAAAATCGGCGGCCGGATTCCCCGGAGCAGTCGGCGAAGCTTTGGACGGCTTGCCGAGCAAGGTTCCCGCATGATAGGCGAGCAAGCCGGCCAAGGTCATCAGCTGTGCCGTCACAAGCGTTCCGTCTCCGTATGTGTCCGGCCACGGGAAGCGGCTCTCGGCCAACTGCACGAGCGGGACAAGCCCGAGAAATACGTAAGCAAACAGCCAGAACGTCATGTCGAGGATGCGCTCCTTGTTCGCGGCGACCGGGTAGCTCAGCATGGCCGCCGAATAGACGAGCACCGCCAAGCTCATGACGAGCGGGGCATCCAGCTGCCCCCAATCGCTCCTCGGCAGGAAGAGCAGCGGGAGAAGCCCTCCCGCTACGAGGAACAGAAGCGTCGCGTACATATACCGAAGGTTCATTTCATTCCCTGCGCCCATCTGTCTTTCTCCCTCCGCACCCAATCGAGAGCCGCGCCCGGAAGCGCCCTCTTCACCGCTTTCTTCGCCAGGCCCCCCAAGGTCACGGGAGGGCGGTAACGCCGCCAGGCCGTCAAATTCAAATAATGGTAATACTCGCTGCGATACGGATGCACATTGTCGTAATGCCACGGCTTCGACACCCCCGTGTAGTGCACGACGATCGGTTCCTCCGATCCGGCTTTGCGCGCGTTCGCCGTCAGCATGTTGCTCTGCAGATTCCATTCGGGCGGCAGCTCCAGCCATTCTCCGTGAAGCACGGCGTTCAGGGCGTCCTGATCGTGGAAAAGGAGGCGTTCGCCGTGCTCGGCCGCGTAGGCCAGCACGCGGTCCGTCAAATGCTCCTCGCGCCATCTCCTCAGGTTGAACAGAAGAACCCCCGCGTTAAAGTACGGGCTGGAGCTCGGAATCGCCAGCGCCTTCTTCCGGCACTGGCCGCCGATATCTTCGATGGCCGCCAGCGCGTAGCCGCGGAGATCCTCCTGCCAGATCGGGGTCAGATCGCCCAGAACGATAACGTCGCAATCCAGATAGAGCACCTTGTCGATCGAGTACCGGCGAAGCAGCTCCGGCACGAGAATTTTGCAGTACGTCGCCGGGCTCAGATGCCCGCCTACCCTGATTCCGTCCAGACGCCCGGGGGTCATCCTGATCCAGCGGATGCGAACCCGGCGATCCGACACCGTAGCCTCGAGAAGCTCGCGGCTGACTGCGGACAGTCCTCCGTCGACAATGTAAAAGCACGCCCGCGCGGGAGGAGGCAGATGCACGGCGGCGGAGACGAGCGCCGCCGCCAGGTGCTGGGCGTAGCCCTCGTCCGCGGCGGCGGCGATTGCGATCTCGTTAAGGGATGCTGCCAATGGCTTCCGCTCCTTTCCTGTCCGTTCTGCGAATTTTCCGAACCAGCTTAATCGTCGCTCTCCGCGCGAATACGCCCAGAGCCAGCCGCTCGCGCTTGGCGTCCACCAGAGTGGCCTCTCCCGCGAACGACAGCGTATGCAGACCGTCGGGATACGGTCCGGAACGATCCGGGGCCAGGCGGCGAACCGGCGTCTCGCGGAATTCCGTCGTCGTCAGGCGGTCGATGCGATTGATCCATACGGCGCCGCCATAAGTGCCCGAGCAATCCTGGGCGGGGCGGAACAGCGCTTCGCCGACCGCAAACGGCGTTCCCGCGGGACGGGAGGAGCGGACGTCCATCTTGACCGGATTGGCCGGATGCGGCTTCCACTCGCCGAGCAGCTCGTCGGAGTACCAAATATGCAAATGCGAATGCGGCCCTTCCTCCTGATCCGTGCAGATCAGCCACCACAGGCCGTCATGCCGGAACACGGTCGGGTCCACCGCTTGAAAATTCGGAATCAGAACCTTTATCTTCTTCCATTCGACCGGGAATCTCTCGGCGCGGTAGATGGCGGCTTCCCCGGCTTGATAGCATTCCGGGATGCAGTAGAGCCGCCCTTCCTCCTGTACGATGCAGGGATAGGACAGATGCACCGGCAGCTCAAGCACGGCTTGCTGCCACCGGGCTTCGGGATCGATCCGCAGCTCGCGGTCCAGCTTCAGGAAGGAGATTTTCCCTTTGCGCTCCACATGGTCCCATTCCTCGGCCACGATGCCCATTCCCTCCTCCAGCCGCACCGCGAACGGATCGGCCACGAAGCCCGCCCGCTCGGGCAGCCATTCGACGGTTGGTTCGCCTTGGCCGCGCATCACGGCGTCGATCGGCTGACGAATCACGCCGACGTTCCACTGCTCGACGACAAACCAGGCCGACAATCGGCGAGCCAGCTTGCGGTATCCGAGCAGGGCGGCCAGCCGAATCGCTTGAAGAGCGGTCGGCCCGGGGCCGGGTCGGCCGTTCTCCGCTTCGGACCGGACTTCTTCCTCCGCGGTATAGGACAACCTGCCGGAGAGGGCAAGCTCCCTGCAGACGGAAGCCGGCCAGGAGCGGCAAAACCGATAAAGCTCGTCCAGCTTCTCCCCGAAGCCGGCTCCGTACGAGGAGATGTGCCCCCGTTTCAAGAGCAGATCCCGCTCCGCGGTTCGGCCGACCCGGACCAGCGACACGGTCCCCGCCGGATCGTCCGCAAGCAGCAGGCGGAAGACGAACCCTGCCGCATCGTCCGACGCCTGTCCGTAACGGAAACGCCATAAGCCGAAGCGGGCGAGATCGGCCAATGCCCTGGACTGTCCGGCGCGGCGCAGGTCCAGGATCGCGTCCGGGGCAAGCGGAGACAAAGCGTCGGCAAGCTCCGCTTCGTCGACAAGCTCCAGTACCGGAAGGCCTTCTATTTCAGGCGCCTCCCGTACGGGCTTGCCCGTTTGCCGCGCCGTGCGCCGGAGCCACCCGGGAGACGCGGCCGGAGCGGCCGCCGCCCGGACCTCGGCGATACAGGAAATGCGGGCATGGGACGAAGCGGACAGAGCCCGAAGATATCCGATTTCCCCTTGATCCCAAGGGGCAGCATCACGCAAAACCGCTATTTTCAGCATGGCTTCCTCTCGTTTCCTTTCGGGAAGGATAAAGTCCGGATCGCAGCGCGACCGCCTTCCTTTTTAGATCGTTCAGCTTCTTGTTCTGCCTTGCGGCCACCTTCAGCCACGTGCAGAACGCCAGATAGGCGCTTTTGCCGTTTTTGCCGCACACGTAGAAATGATAATTTTTCCCCGCAGAGTCGGTCCAATAAAACTTGTGCTCCTGATCGCCTTCCTGAAAATCGAACTCCGTTGCTCCCCGAAGCGCGAAATGCTCGAGCATTCTGTGCGTCAAGATCATTCCCGTGCCGCTCTTGCCTCCCGGCCTGGAGTTCATCATTTCCCCGTAGATTTTATCGCCGAATTTGAAATCCAGGGAGATGCACTCGGCCTCCCCGTCAATCTCGACGCAGGAGAAGCCGAGTTGGCCGGCCCGGCTCATCCGCTCCAGCAGCTTCTCGAAAAACCGCTCGTATTGCGGGTCGTGAAACCTGCTGTCCTTCCATCTCGCTCTATTCCACTCGACCAGTTTCCGCCATAGTTCGGGGGAATACGGCAGGTCGATCCGAATATCGACCCGATGCTTTTTGCGCAGCCCGCGTTCTCTTCGCTCGATGTTATGCATCGCTTTTTTGTTCCTCTTGAGCATGCCTTGCAGTTTGACGTAGGTCGTCATGGCCGCCTCCGCCGCGAATACGGAATACCTCTCCTCCAACGCTTGCCGCAGCAGAAACGTCGACGAATGCTTGGAACTGAAGCTGGTCAGCTCCGCGAAATCCCAGCAGCCGCGGCGTTCGAACAGCGCGTTCCCGATCGACCGAAGAAGATCCCGGTTATGATACTCCCGATGCAGCAGAAAATGGTTGTAAGGCGTCGTTCCATGGTTGATCGGCCGGAGAGAACGGACCTTGAGCAGCCCCACTCTTCTCGGCTCGATGCACAAGGGAGCGATGCCTACGCACCGCTCCCCGTCGTATACCGCTATGACGAACAGCTCGGGCTCGGGGCCCCGCAGCGTTTCCAGACAGGAGAGCGTCCACTCCCAGCCGTCGTGAAGCTCCGCGCCTTCCGCTTTCTCGTACAATCGCTTCCATTGATCCTCCAGCAGCAGAAATTCCGCCGGCCGGGTAATGACTTCCGTGCGCATCGTTCAGCCCCCTCAGCCAGTAAAGGAAATCTCATGCGGCGGAGCCGGCGCCTTCAGCCGGCTCTTGAAGCGCTCGACCTCGGACGGGCTGCGCAGCACGCAGATCGATTTATCCGCCTCGAAAGCGCGGATTTGCCTCATGATTTTCGGCATTGTGGCCGTAGGGAACCGAAACACGAATTTCGCTCCCCTGAGCAGATCCTTGTCCAGCTTCTCGGTAATATAATTGCCGGGCGAGCTTCTTCCGTAATATTTAACGGTTCTCCGGGCATATCTCCAAAGGCACAAATACCTCGGCAAATTCAGAAAAACAATCGTGTCCGCTTCCGTCAGGCGCGGATCTTCGTCCTCGTAATGGTGGCCTTCGATGACCCAGCGCTCCTCGGCTACGATGGCCCGGATCAACGCCTCGGCCTCGGCCTTGCTTCGCGGCTTTCCGTCCGGCGTATGGGCCACATGATCCATGTGGTAGAAAGGAATGCCCAGCAGGCGGCCCAGCTCCCCGGCCAAAGTCGATTTGCCCGATCCCGGAGATCCGACGATCGATATTCGTTTCATAGGATGATCCTCCAACAGAGCGAATTTAGACGGCTTCCAGCGGTTTCTCTTTTCTCAGCAGCTGCCGCGAATAGCCGATGATCTGACTTCTGGGCTTGCTCATGACGAGAAACAGCAGCAGCGGCAGGAGCAGCAGCAGCGCCCACGGGAACGGCAGCAAGGGAGCGAACATGGCCGGGATGCAAAGCAGCGTGTAGAAGAACGGCTCCCGGTAATCGACGTTCAGGCTCACGCTGACGTCGCGGTGAATCGCGTAGTAGGTCGCAATCGCCGCCACCTCGGCCCAGGCGTAGCCGTTAAGACCGAAACGCGGCACGAGCAGGAAGGTCAGCAGCGCGAGTATTCCGACGTGCAGCAGGTTGAATCTCGTAACCTCCCAATTTTTCCCGTACACGTACAGCACGTTCATCTGCAGGTTGAATATGCCGTAGATCATATACTTGAATGCCAGATAAGGATAAATGACGAGGATCGCGTCCCAGGCGTCGTCGAACAGCAGCGGAACGACCCAATGCCCCAGCACCGCGAATCCGATCAGAAACGGCGCAATCGAGAAAATCTGCATCGTCATCGCTTCGTTCAGCGCCAGCTCCATCCTGCGCTTGTCCTGCTGAAGCTTCGCCAGAACGGAAAAGCTGACGCGCATAATCGTTCCGTTCACGACGCTGAGCGCCTGGATCAGCCGCAGCGCGATCGAGACGACCGCGACCCCTTCCGGTCCGGCGAAGCGGCCGACGATCAGCGGGCTGATCAGCGCCCGCAAGCCCCAGACGCGCTTGGAGAACGAATTGGCGATCCCGTATTGGAGCATCTCCTTCAGCGGTTTCCACGACCAATAGAGAGAAGGAACGTACCTCGCGTACCTGCAGCCGATAACGACGGCCGCCGCTCCCTGCACGATGTTCCCGACGACCGGCGCCCAGATTCCGAAACCCGCATAGGCCAGCGCCAATGCGACTCCGTAGTAGACGAATTGCGTGTGCATTTCCAGAAACGCGATTTGCTTGTAATTCAATTCTTTTTCCAGCATCGTCTGAGAAGGCAGCAGCAGCGCCGAAATCGGCAGCGCGATGAGCGTAATCAAGAACGGCAGCCGGATTTCCGGGCTGTGCAGCCAGCCGCTAAGAAAGGAGGAAAAGCCGATGCCCACCCCGATTGCCGCGAGCGAAGCCAGCAGAGCGAACGTAAACGCGAGATCGTAAAGACTTCGGCCGACGACCTCCTCCTTGCGGATAATATAATTCGACACGCCCATGAGCGCGATATCCGACATATAGCTGATCACGGTGCTGATCGTCACGTACAGGCCGTAATTCTCCGCGCCGATCAGCCTTGTGAGCAGCAGCATGCCGCCTAGCCCGACAGCGAAGCCGATCGCGCTTCGCGCGGCGAGATAGGACGTGCCGCGGACGATGCTGCTGCGCAAATTCGTATCCGCCAACCTAGATCACCGCGCTTCCCAAAGTATAAGACCATCGCTGCACATCTTCTTCTCGCAGAGGACTGCCCGTCTGGACCTCGATCAGCTCCGAATCCTCGAAAGCCTCGAAGCGGATCTGCTGCCGGGCCGGAATGCGTATGACGGAGCCCCGGCCGACGGTTTGAGGCGCGCCGTTCAGCAGCACTTCGCCGCTGCCGGATACAATCGTCCACGCCTTCTCGCGCCTGGGGGCGCACTCCGTATCGGTGCGCATTCCCGCTGCGATCGTCAGCCGCTTCGTGATGACCTCGTTATTTTCGTCAATCCGCTCGTAGTCCAGCACCCGGCTCGTTCCCCACTCGTATTCGACGTACATCGGAGATTGACCGGCGTCCAGCACCTCCTTCAGGCGCGGGCTCGCTTCCTTGTCCGTGACGAGAATGCCGTCCGGGCTGACCGCCACGACGATGTTGGACAGTCCGAGCACAGTGACCGGAATGTGGAGCTCGTTAATGAGGTGCGTATTCCGGCTGTCCGGACTGACCGTGCCTTTGCCGATCTGGGAGACGCCCATCTCCTCCGTCAGCGTGTTCCACGTCCCAAGATCCTTCCAATAGCCGTCGTAAACCATCATCGCGATGCTGCCGCAGGTTTCCGCGACTTCGAAGTCGAAGCTGGTTTTGGGCAGATTGCGATATTCCTCGACCAGCTTCGCATATTCAACCGGCATCCCCGAGCGGCGGATTCGCTCCGCCATGTACCCCAGCCTGAAGGCGAACACGCCGCAATTCCACAGCGCCTGGCGCTCCTCGATCAACCGGCCCGCGACGGCTTCCGCGGGCTTCTCGTGAAAGCTCGCCACCCGGTCGTAAGCTTGCGACCCGTCCGCGGCTTCGGGAACGATATAGCCATACTTCGTGGACGGATAAGTGGGCTTAACGCCGACCAGACCGAGATCGGCCGAGGTTTGGTCCAGCATCGTCTCAAGCTCCTTAAGCTTCTCGAAGAACGGGTCGTCCACATAAGGGTCCACCGGCAGCACGATGACGGCTTCGTCCGCGGCGCTCCGGCGAACGCTGTGCAGATAGGCGGCCGCGAGCGCGATCGCCGGATACGTGTCCCGGCCCTCCGGCTCGATCAGCAGCGGCACCTCGTCCCCGAGCTGCCTGCGGATCGCGTCGGCTTGCAGCGGCCCCGTCACGATCGTACATTCGTCCGCCAGACCCGCCGCGCTTAACTGCCTCCACACCCGTTGAACCATCGATTCCATCTCTCCGTCCGGGCTGCGCAAAATTTTCAGAAATTGCTTGGACCGCGCGGCGTTGGACAACGGCCACAGCCGCCTCCCCGATCCGCCCGACAGCAGTACGATTTTCAAGCGGATTCATCCCCCTTCGTGAAAAATTTCGCGCAGCGCCCGGAGATTGCCCAGACAGCGCTCCCGATAGGTTTTCCGGTAAGACCGGGCCAGGTTCTTCAGCAGAACGCCCGCGTAGAACACGTACTCTCTTCGGTCGAAGACGCGATGCTTCTTATATAAATAATTGCGGTTGGCGATCTGCATATAGCCGAATTTCCGGCCGTTCACTCTCGCCTTCGGGCTTTGCAAATGATAGAAATACGCTTGATTGCAGCAGACGAGACGACGGTCGCGGGCCACCCTCCTGGAGAAATCCCAATCCTCCATCCAGCCGTACAGGGCCAAATTCTCGTCGAAGCGCAGATGGCCGACCGCTTCCGCCCGATAGACCATATTGCAGCCGTACAAATCGGGGACGTCGATCAGCCCGTATACCGGGTTGCGCGGATTCCTGCGGTTCCCGTCGACCAGCGGAAAGCCGTTCATCCCCCCGATGCGCTTGCCCTTGTCCCGAGCGAACGCCTCGACGATCATCCGGAGATAACCCGCTTCCAGCACGACGTCGTCGTCGAAAAAGCCGATCAGCTCCGCGGAAGGACGCAGGGCGCCCAAGCCGATGTTCCGTTGAACCGTAACGCCCTTGCGTTCGGTACGAACGTAGACAACGCGCCAGGGCAGGGAATCCAGCACGGGCTTCAGCCGCGGATCGTCCGGCGCTTCGGAGCCGTCCACGACGATCAGTTCATCCGGGGGGAACGCTTGAATCCGCAGCGATTCCAGGAATCGGATCAATTCCTCCGCTCTGTCCTTGGTCGCGACGATGACCGAAACCTTCATCCTGAAAACTCCTTTTTTGGTTTAGCAAGCCGTCCAGAAGGCGGCCGTAGCTTGCGACGGAATCGCTTTTTTTCAAAAACTTCTCCAAATGCTCCCTTCCGCTTCTCCCCATTCGTTCCAGCCGGGCGGCGGACAGAGCCGCCATTCTCTCCAGCGTCCGCACGAACTCGGCATAGCTGCCGGGCTCGACGACGAATCCGCAGCGGCCCTCGACGACGATTCTTTCGGCTTCGCTTCCGCTCTCCAGCACGCCCAGCACCGGCTTGCCCGCGGCCAGCACGCCGTAGATTTTACTCGGAACGGATACGCCCTTGATCCCTTTTCGGCTGACGACCAGATGGACGTCGGCCGAGCCGAGCGTAATCTTAAGAGCGGCCTTCGGCTGAAACGGAAGAAACCGCACGTTGTCCATCCCGCGCTCCTTCGCGAAACGTTCCAATGCCGGTTTCACCGCCCCGTCTCCGATGAAGACGAACAGCAGGTCCGTTCGTTCGCGGAAAGGCCCGATCGCTTCCAGCAAATTTTCCAGATCGTAATAGAGTCCGATATTGCCGGAGTACATCACGACGAATTTTCCGTCCATTCCGTGGCCTCGGCGAAAGCGTTCCACCTCCGGATGCCCGCGGTCCAGCGGCACGATGTCCCGCTCGTCGGTCCAATTGGGAATGACCGAATGCGCGGGCACCCGGCCGCCCTTCAGCCGGCGGATCAACGTCTCCCGCATGTCTCTGCCGACCAGCACGACATGATCCGCGCCGCGGCAGGTCAGATTGTCGATGCGGCGAGCGATTCCGTACAGCCGCTTGCTGCGGGCATAACCGATCGCCTCGGCCTGCTCCGGGTTGAAATCCTGGATGTTGTACAGGTGGGCGCAGCCTTTCAAGCGCTTTCCGATCGCGCCGATCAAGCCCCCGAGCACGGGCGGCGTCGAGATCGTATAGATCAGATCGACGTCCCGCTCCCTCAGCAGCGCCGCGAGCGCGAACAGGAAATAGCCGGCGACGTAGCGAAGCCGGCTCCATTTGCTCCGCTTGTTCGGTTCGGCCAGCTTGATCCGCACGATCCGGATTTGCTCCAGCCGCTCTTCCCGGAAGCGAGGAGCGTCGGCTCCTTGCTCTCCCCCCGAATCGGCCGCGATCACCGTAATGCGATAGTCCCGCTGCAGCTCCCGGCACAGCTCCGTCATCAGCTGGCCCGTCGAGGCGACGTCCGGATAGAAATAATTAATGACGAATACGAGCTTCTTCATGCGCGGCCTCCCAGCAGACCCGGACGCAGCAGCTCTTCATATAGCCGCACCGTCTTGTCGACGTAGATTTCCCTTGTGAACTCCGCTCTCAGCGTCTCCTGGGCAGCCCGGCCCATCGCCTTGCAGTCGAGCCGGAGCAGCTCGTTCAAAGCGTCCTTAAGCTTGAGCGGGTCCGCCGGCGGAACGAGCAGGCCGTATTCTCCGCGCACCATCTCCGGCACGCCGCCCACGTCGGTCGCGACGACCGGCAAGCCCGCGTTCATCGCCTCCAGAATGACGGTCGGGAAAATATCGTAGACGGAAGGCAGCGCGAACGCGTCCGCTTCGGCGAGAATGCGGTCGACGTCCCTCCGCAGGCCCAGGAAATGAACGGAGCCGGACAGCCCCAGGGAGGCGGCCCTGTTCAGCAATCGCTCCTTGTACGGGAGGTCCTCCTCGAAGGCGACGTCTCCGACGATAACGAACTTGACGTCCTTGCGCTCGTCGAGAAGCAGCCGGGCGGCATCGATCAAATATTCGATGCCCTTCATCGGCGCCAGCCGGGCGACCGTCACAACCAGCTTCTCCTCCGGCCCGATCCCGAGCGCCTGGCGAATGGGGGAGGAGCCGGGGACTTCGGCGGCTTCGGCGGCGGAGCCGGCAGACTCCCGCAGCCGAATTCCATTGTAGATTTTGCGGACTTTGGCGGATTTCCGGCTGCGCCATTCGAACATGGACGCGCTCTGGTCGCACAGCACGATGACCAGATCGTTAAACAGATGATTCAGCCAGGCCATGAATTTATAGGCGAGCAGCGGCCGCCGGGGCAGCTCGTGAACCGTCTGAACGGTCGGGATGCCCATCCATTTGCCGAGCAGATTGCCGCCCATCGCCTCCATCTTGTGGGAGTGAATGAGCGCGATCTTCTCCTTGCGGACGATGGCGCGAAGCGCGCGCACGCTGGCGATCAGCCGGGCCAGATTAACGAAATAGTACGACCAGCCCCGCGGCTTGCCGAACACCGCGACGGGGGCGAATCTCACCTCCGCCCCTATAGCCTGATATTTCTCCGCGTACGGACTCGGTCCGGGCAGCACGACGAAGGGCCGAAAGCGGGACTTGTCGAGGCCGGCGACCAGCTCCAGCAGCACCGTATCCACGCCGCCGACCCGGCTTGCATAGGGCTGGATATATAAGATCGGAATCATGACATCACCTTCGGCCCGTAGAGTTGGCGTTGCTCCAGCATCGTCTCGAAGATTTCCAAATGCCGCTCGGCCATGCGAGCGACGGTATAGCCTTCCGCCTTGTTCCGCGCGGCCTGCCCGAAACGTTCGCGCAGGCTTTCGTCCCGCAGCAGCGCCCTGCAGCCGCGCGCGATGCCGGCCACGTCTCCGACCGCGGTCACGAAGCCGTTGACGCCGTGCTCGACGAGGCTGTAAGCCGCCCCTGCGCCGCGTGTCGTCACGATCGGCAGTCCGAAGGCCAGCGCTTCGTTCAGGACGAGTCCCCATATGTCGTAGCGGGTGGGCATGACGAAGACGTCGGCGCTTCGGTAGAACGACGTAAGCGTCTCGGCGTCCATAAATTCGAGAAGCTGGACGTTCCTCAGCCGCTTGTCGCGAATCGTTCGCTCGTAGCGCTCCTTCAGCGGCCCTCCGCCGATCAGCACGAGCGAGGTTTTGCCATTATCGAGCGAGCTGTACGCCGTCAACAAATCCTCGAAGCCCTTGCGTTCGATGAACTGCCCGACGGACAGAAGCACGCGCTCCTTCAGTCCGTGACGCCGCTTGAACTGCTCCTTCTCCTCCCGCGAATACGGACGCAGCTGTTCCTCCGTATACGCGGACGAGGAGAAGGGATATTCCCAGATCCGGCCGCTCTTCGCCCCGTAATGGAGCAAATAGGCGGTGCCGTTCCTTCCCGAGGATAACCAGCCGTCCGCCGCCGAGATGAAGCTCCTTTTCAGCCAATGCTTGATTCGATTCTCGTGCCCGGGGAAGCCCCCGTCCGTATTCAGCAGGAACGGCCGCTTCCTGGACTTCAGCCACCGAATGACGGTCATCTCCGTAGGAGAGCTGTAGCATCCCAGAACGTAGACGTCGAATTTCGATTCGCGAAGCTCCTTGCGCACCGTCCAGTTGAAGTGCTTGTCCAGGCCGAACGTCATTCCCGGCAGAAATTTGTAAGCGAAGCTCGCCCGGTCCAGCCGCACCTCCCACTGCCGATTGGCTTCGGTGGGGGCTTGGAACCAGACGGTCAGGCTGCAGCTTCGGGCGAGCTCGTTAAAGAAATCGATCCGGTAAGGCGAGGGAATATTCGTCACGTACAGTACGTTCATCCCGTCCCTCCTCCCAAAGCCGGAAGACGTCTCCCGGATTGCCCGTACAGCTTGAGATAATCTCCCGCCATTCTCTCCAGCGTCCAGTACGGATTCGGTCCCTGGCGCCTGCGATCGGAACGGGCTTCGATCAATTGCTCGATCTGCTCTGCCCACAGCTCGGCGTTCCTGGCGAGAATTCGGTTGCGCGCGCCGGCCTCGGAGAGCTTGCGATTGGACGGGATGTCGGAGCAGACCGCGGGAAGTCCGCAGCACATCGCTTCGAGCAGTGCCAGACCGAACGCCTCGACCTCCGAAGGAAACAGGAAGACGTCCGCGGCGCCCAGCAAGTCTCCGACGTTCTCGCGGGGGCCGAGCAGCCGGACCTGTTCGGCCAGGCCGTGCTCCTCCGTCAATCGGCGGACTTCCCGAACGTAGCGGACATCCTCGAAATTGCCTACCAGCAGCAGCATGAACTTCGCGCCCCGGCTTCTTAAGCGTTCGGCCACTTCCACGAGGAAATGCTGGTTTTTGAGCGGCACCATCCTGCCGACGTGAATGAGCAGAGCGGTATCGGCGGGGCAGCCCAGCGCTTCCCGCCATTTCGCCCGCTCCGCGGGAGACGACGGCGCATATCGCTGCGGATCGATGCCGTTTTCGATGATCGCGGTTTTGGAAGCCGACCGCGGGTATTTCGAACGGTACGCTTCCGCGACGTGCTGGGCGACGCAGACGACTTTGGTCACTCCGAGCAGGCTCAATCGCTCCAGCGTTCTGCTCTTCCAGTCCGGCCAGTCGTCCGTACCGTTATGCACCGTCGTCATCGTAGGGACTTTGCGTCCCCAGAGATTGGCGATTCCGGCGTACATGTTCGGCACCGGCCCGTGGGCGTTGACGATGTCGGGAGCGATATCCCGCAGAACCCGCTTCAGCCGGGCCATCGATCGGAAAGTCCCTTCCCCGGGCCGCTTGTTCAGCTCGACCAGCCGAATTCCTTGAAGCTCAAGCGTCTCCGCAAGCCGATCGCGCTTGACCCGATCCCTGGATTCGTAGATCGCGATCAGCCAGCATTCGATGGCCAAGCCGCGGAAGCGCCCGATCAGGTCGAGAACGATTTTCTCAGCCCCCCCGTACTGCAGGGAAGTAATCATAAACGCGATTTTCATAGCGCCGATATCCCTTCGATTGAATGAATTGAACTCTTTCCAGGTCGGCTTCGACCATCATGGCGATCAGGCTCTCGAAATCGACCTTCGGTCTCCAGCCCAGCTTCGTTCTGGCCTTGGCGCAATCTCCCAGCAAAATGTCCACCTCGGCCGGCCGGCAGAGTGACTTGTCCTGGACGACGAAGTCGCGGTAATCGAGCCCGGCGTACGAGAAGGCGATTTCCAGCAGCTCGCGGACGGAATGCGTCTCGCCGGTGGCGATGACGTAATCCTCGGGTTTATCCTGCTGCAGCATCATCCACATCGCCTCGACGTAATCTCCGGCATAGCCCCAATCTCTCAGCGCGTCCAGGTTGCCCATCTTTAACTCGGACTGCAGGCCGCTGGCGATTCGGGCCACCCCGTCGGTCACCTTGCGGGTGACGAATTCGATTCCGCGCCGCGGCGATTCGTGATTGAACAGAATGCCCGAACAAGCGAACATATCGTAGCTTTCGCGGTAATTCACCGTCATCCAATGCGCGTACACCTTCGAGACGCCGTACGGACTTCGCGGATAGAAGGGCGTCGTCTCCCGCTGCGGACATTCCGCGACCTTGCCGAACATTTCGCTGCTCGACGCTTGATAGTATCGAATCTCCGGCTTCGTCAGCCGGACCGCCTCGAGCAGGTTGGTCGCGCCGAGCGCCGTCAAGTCGCTCGTCAGCAGCGGCTGCGGCCACGAGGTGCCGACATAGGACTGGGCGGCCAGATTGTAGACCTCGTCCGGATCGGAGACGCGGACGGCCCGAATGAGCGAGCTCAAGTCCGTCAGATCCCCCTCGAGCAGCTCGATGTCGCCGAGTATAGGCTCGATATTTTCCAGATTGGGCGTGCTCGTTCTTCTTCGCAGCCCGTACACCCGATACCCCTTCTCCAGCAGCAGCTCCGCCAAATAAGATCCGTCTTGTCCGGTAATGCCCGTTATAAGCGCTCTCTTCACGATAGAATCCTTCTTTCTTCCGATTTGGCGGCGATATTTTCCAGAAACCATCGATAGGTGCCCGCAAGGCCGTCCCGCAGCGATATTTTCGCCCGCCATCCCAGACGCTCCATCCTGGAGCAATCCAGCAGCTTGCGCGGAGTCCCGTCGGGCATGTCTGGATTAAAGCGCAGCTCGCCCGAATAGCCGACGACGGCTTTCACGAGCTCCGCCAGCTCCCTGATCGTCAAATCCTCGCCCATGCCGATATTGACGATGTCGTCTTCCGGGTACGATTCCATCAGATGCACGCAGGCGTCCGCCAGATCGTCGGCATGCAGAAATTCGCGCCTCGGCCGACCGGAGCCCCAAACCTCGACGAACGGAGAACTCTGCTCCTTGGCTTCGTGCATTTTGCGAATCAGGGCGGGCAGCACGTGCGAGGTGTGGGGGTCGAAGTTGTCGTGCGGACCGTACAAATTCGTCGGCATCGCCGAGAGGAAGCTCGTGCCGAATTGGCGGTTGTACGCCTGGCACATTTTGATTCCGGCGATTTTGGCGATCGCGTACGCCTCGTTCGTCGGCTCCAATTCGCCCGTCAGCAAATATTCCTCCTTCAGCGGCTGCGGAGCCAGCTTCGGGTAGATGCAGCTGCTTCCGAGAAACAGCAGCCTCTTCACGAGCGTCCGGTAAGCCGCGTCGACGACGTTCGTCTGAATGCAGAGGTTGTCGCGGATAAATTCTCCCGGACTGTCCCGATTCGCCGCAATGCCGCCGACCTTGGCCGCCGCCAGAAAGACGTAATCGAACCGCTCTTGCCGGAAAAACTCCGCTACCGCGTGCCCGTCTCTTAAGTCGAGCTGGCTTCGCGTCCGCGTCACGATGCGTCGGAAGCCTCGGGAGATCAGGTTCCGCTCGATGGCGGAACCGACCAGGCCCCGATGTCCCGCCACGAATATTTTGGCGTCTCGCTCCATCCCGCAGCCTCCTTAATAAGCGTCTTTAGCCTTGAACATAACGACCACCGTTTTTAGGATCAGCTTGAAGTCCAGCCAGACCGAACGGCGTTCGATATAATCGAGATCCATCTCCACCATCTCCGCGAAATGAAGACGGTTCCTCCCGCTCACCTGCCACAATCCGGTACAGCCCGGCTTGACCTGCAGACGCAGGAGATCGTACCCGGTATACCGCTCGACCTCCTCCGGCAGCGGCGGACGCGGTCCGACCAGGCTCATGTCTCCCCGCAGCACGTTGAACAGCTGGGGCAGCTCGTCCAGGCTTGTCTTGCGCAAGAAGCGGCCGGTCCTCGTAATTCGCGGATCGTTCTTGATCTTGAACATGGCGCCTTCCACTTCGTTCAGATGCCGGATGCGGTCCATTTGCTTCTCCGCGCCGCCGATCATCGACCGGAATTTGTAGATCCGAAACGGCTTGCCGTCCTTGCCGAGCCGGGTCTGGGTGTACAGCGCCGGACTGGACGGCTCCTCCAGCTTGACCGCGAGCGCGATCAGCAGCATAAACGGCGCGAGCAAAGGAAGCGCGGCCGAGGTCAGGACGAGATCGACGATCCTTTTGACCCGATCGTATGCGGAGCGGGCGGTACGGGTCTGACTGAGCGTATAGGGAGTGTATGACGCGTAGGAAGTCGAAGCGATTTCCATATTGGCTTCTTTTGAATTTGGCATGATCGTTTCATCCTCGGAGATCCGTATTATAGTCGATAGGATTGAGCGGCCTGCAGCAGCTGTTCCATTTCCTTCAGAACCGGATATTTCAATTCATCGTTGCGCAAGGCGAAGTCCAATGTCGTCAGGATGAAGCCGAGCTTCTCTCCCACGTCGTATCGACGTCCGTGAAAATGATAGGCGTACACCTGATCCAGCTTCGACAGGCGCTGAATGGCATCGGTCAATTGAATTTCTCCCCCGGTTCCGACGACGTGCTCGTCCAGCAGCACGAAGATGTCCGGCGTCAAAATATAGCGGCCGAGTATGGCCAGATTGGAGGCAGCTGTCCCTCGCGGCGGCTTCTCGACGACCTCGGACACGAGGGACAGCCGTCCCTCGCCCCGCTCCGGCACGACGATGCCGTATCGGTGCGTCTCCTCGTACGGGACCGGCTGAACGCCAACGACCGATTTCTGCGTCTGCTGGAACTGCTGCATCAATTGCTGGAGACAAGGCGTATCCGCCTGAACGATGTCGTCGCCGAGCAGCACCGCGAACGGCTCGTTTCCGATAAATTTGCGGGCGCACCAAATCGCGTGTCCGAGCCCGAGGGGCATTCTCTGGCGAATATAGTGAATGTCCACCAGATTGGAGGACCGCTGAACCTCCTCCAGAAGCTGAAGCTTGTTTTTCTCGTACAGCGTATGCTCGAGCTCGAAATGACTGTCGAAATGATCCTCGATGGCGCGCTTTCCCTTGCCGGTCACGATAATGATCTCCTCGATGCCCGACTGCACGGCCTCCTCGACGATGTACTGAATCGTCGGCTTGTCTATGATCGGAAGCATTTCCTTCGGCATGGCTTTGGTCGCCGGCAAAAAGCGCGTGCCGAGACCGGCCGCCGGAATAATCGCCTTCTTCACTTTTTTCCACTTTCTCAACGTCAACCCCGCCTTTTCGCAGTTAATCATTATAAAAAGATCAAGATCGGCTTCTTGCCGCGAATCCACAGGCAGATTTCAGTCAAAGCGATACGGCGCCGGGCGCCGTTAACCGGGAACGTTCAAAAAGCCGCTCCTGATCCTTCTATATGCGAGCGTTCAATAAGTCGGTAATTAGTGGGGCATCCAACCCCTCCTCACGTCAAACCCTCGACGATTCACGTCTAAGGCGGAGAACCGCCCACAGCTTGACCGAGTGCCTGACAAGATAACGGCGGATCAGGCATTGCCGCCCCGAGCGGGTCGGGGACTGGTATTGGCGTCCGTTAGCCGGACAACCGTCAAATCTGCTGCTTGAAGCGTATCGGCAGCGGGTCTCCGGCAGCGCCGGCGGACACCGGAGCCGGGCGGGACGTCTTGCCGAGCTCGGACCGCTTGATTTTGGAAATCTCGGCCAGCGTCGGCTTGTCCAGGTAATGCCGAACGTCCTTCTCGTCCTTGAGCGTATCGTCCATATATTCCTTCAGGAATACGGCCGACACGGACGCGATCAACGACAGAATGAAGGCCAGCGCAAGCTTAAACGTCAATCCCAGGGAAATCGGCACGAGCCCGGAGGGATTGTTCGATTCGCTCAGAATCGTAACGTTGTCTACGTTCATGATCTGAGGAATCTCGTCCCGAAAGACGCGGCCAATTTCATTCGCCAGTGTCACCGCCCGAGCCGCCGATTCATCGCGGTAAGCGATGCTCATCACCTGCGAGCTCGAGGAAGAGTGCACGCGCGTCTTGCGAATCAACTCGTCGGCTGTCAGCCGGTATTCGGGATGCTTTGCCGCGACCTTCTGCATAATGACCGGCGTAGCGATAATTTCCTTGTACGTGTCGATCATCATGATATTGGAAGTAATCAGATTGGAATCCGGGCGCATCAGACCGTCGACTTGATTGGCGGTGTTCACGATCAGCTTGATGCTCGCTTCGTAGACCGGGCTTGCGTAGAGACGATCGTAGACCGCAGTGGCTCCGCAGCATAAGAGGACGATTCCGCAAATCAACCACCCTCTTTTCAACAGAATTCTCAAGTACTCTTTCATATCCGGCTCCATAATCAGCCTCCGATCGCCTTAATGAAACGAAATGTATCATCACATCTTTTAATCTATGCTACATTTTGTATCATGTCAAGCTTATTTTTAATTACATCTCGTAACGGTAGGAAGCCTTCTTTTTCTTCGTGCGATTAAGCACGGTGCCGATCACGTTGGACTGCATGTATTCCAGCTGGGCGATCGCTTTCCTGGCCAATTCCCGCTTCGTGGAACGGCATTGGAGAACGAACAGCACCCCGTCGACCTTCGCGCCGAGCACCTGCGCGTCCGTAACGGCCAGTACCGGCGTCGTGTCGAGCAGGACGAATTCGTACTCCTGCCTGAGTTCGGCGAGAAGCTCGTCCATTCGCTGCCCGGCCAGCAGCTCGGCCGGATTATGGGGAATCGTGCCGGAAGGCAGCAGGCTTAAGCCTTCGACATGGGTTTCCTGGACCGTCTGCCTGAGCGTGAATTGTCCCTTCAGCAGGTTCGACAGCCCCGCGCGGTTCGTCTTGTTGAAGTAGCAATGCTGCGCCGGTCTGCGCATGTCCGCGTCGACGATTACCGTTTTTTTGCCCATCAAAGCAAAGGCGGCGGCCAAATTCACCGCCGTCGTCGATTTGCCGGCCCCCTGCTCGGCGGACGTTACCAGCAGCGTTCGCAGCGGATGATCGACGGATGACCATTGAACGTTCGTCCGCAGCGTCCGGTAAGCTTCCGCGTGGACGGAAACGGGATTATCGACGGTAATGATGGCTCGGCGTTTCGTCATGGTTGCGCTAGTCATGATAGCCCTCCTCAATTTATGATACAATTCGTAACCTTCACCTCTTAAAAATACGCTACTATTTGTATCATGTCAACCTCTATTTCCTTTTCCCTCTGCCAGACCGGTACGTTCGGCCATAGAAAAAAGACGCCCGGCAGCCGCGATAAAAACGCGACCGTCAAAAGCGTCCAAACTGGCGTTAAGGTATCCGAATATTCCACCATCGCACACCGGTCTTTCGAGTAACGAATTCCTCTCTTCGCAGCTCCTCGTCCCGAACGAGCCGTTCCGCGTTTCGCATCCACAGCTCCGGCAGCCGGTCGCCCAATTCGCCGGCGGCCAGCGCATAGGCCGCCTCCAGCCTGTTCGGCCGAGAGCCCAGGTTGTGGGCATCCGAGGCCAACAGATGAACCCAGCCATTCCTGGCCATCGTCCAGGCGGCCTCCTGCACGGCTTTTCCGTGATGCCCCGTCAACGACGAGGCCGTAAGCTGCGCATATGCGCCTTCGCGCAAAAACGAATACAGCTTAAGCGGATCCTGCACGAACGGAAGATGCCGTTCCGGATGGGCGATGACGACGTGCAAGCCCCTTGCCCGGAAGGCGGCCAAATCCTCTCTGAAAGAGGCCGGCGTTCTCCGATGGGGAAGCTCGAGCAGCGCGTACCCGGTCGAGCCGAGCGTCTGCAGCCCCTCGACGGCGCGGTGCCAGGGCGCGTTCCCCTCCCAATGAAATTCCTGCCCTTCCAGGACGGTAACGGCAAGGTTCTCCTTCTCGGCCATCTGGTTGAAACGCCCGACGATCTCGCGGATTTTCTCCGGCGGATTGTCATAGGGCGCTCTCCGATGGTGAGGCGTGGCGATTATCGTGCGAACGCCCTGGGCCGCGGCGTTCCCCGCCATCTCCATGCACGTCTGCCACTCGGCCGGTCCGTCGTCGCACATGGGCAGCAGGTGGCAATGCGTATCGATCAAGGCACTCACTCCCCGCATTATTGAACGAGCTCCATCCGCAGCAGCTCCGTCCCGGCGCCGGCGGACAGACGTAGGCGATTCGTTCCTTCCGCAAGCTCGACGGACCGGATCGCCTCGGCCGCTTCTCCTTGCGTGGCGGACAGCCGCAGCGGTTCGGAGAGAGATCCGTTAACGCTCAAAGCAGCCTCGGCGTCTACCGCAGACCGGTAAACGAGCCGCAGCAATCGCACACCCGCGGCCGTCGAAGGCACGCTTGCCTCCAGCGACGCCTCCCCGGCCGAAGAGTCAGTCCCCTTCATTTCGTATTTGGCGGAGACGGGCGCCCATACGATCCGCTCGATCGAAGCGGGGAAATTCGCCCCGCCGATCAGTTCCAGACGATGAAGCCCTGCCGTCAGCTCCGCCGTAAACACCGACTTCCCGACGGGCTCGAGGGGCCCCGTCGCGGGCAGGAGGACGTCGAACGCGGAACCGTCGTCCCAGGAAGCTCGCACGGCTCCGGCCGTTAATCCCGGATTCTTGTAGTAGACGGTCACCGCGTAGGTTCCGTCACGATCGAACCTCATCCGGTCGAAGGCGCGCCTCGTTTCCAGAGCCGTTCTCTTCTCGACGCCCGTTCTCGAAGGCGATACTTGAATTCGGTCGATCGCCGGAGCCTCGTTATCCAAGGCGGTGAACTCAATGGAATTGGCGTTTTGACTCAGCTCCACGAACAGCTCGCGCACGCCCGGCTTATCCAGCCCTATTCCGGACGGAGGGAGCTCCACGATCTGAACCGGACCTTGGTTAACGCGCATGCCCAAACGGCCGGGCTCGTCCGACACATAGTGCAGCACGACTCTGTGCATGCCTTGGGCCGGCGCGGAAATTCGGGAGAACCGCACGCCTCCGCCTGCGGCCGCCTCCACTTTCCGGTAACCCGAGCATCCCGTGCATACCGTCTCCGTCGTTTGCCCCAGCTTGATCGCCGTTGCGCCTTCCGCCTCGTACGTGTCCCCCTCTTCGCCTTCAAGCTGCAGCGGAGTTTGCGACAGATGAATCGCCAGGCCTCCGTTTTCTCCGAGCGGAATGCGCAAAGTATCTTCCCTCGTCACCGTCCGGCTGCTCACGTCGATTTTCCAAGCCTCGTTCCCGTCTTGAAAAATCGTTGCCGTATAACGTCCCGGCCCCAGAAAAGACAATGGAATATCCGCTTCCCGGGCATCGGTCGAGACGGAGCCCACAAACCAGGTCTCCCCGCTGCGCCGAGCCAGCGTTACGTATTCCCCGGGGTAGCCTTCCACGAACCGCAGCTCGTCCCAGACGGCGGGAACGGCTTTCAGAAAATGGCGGCCGATCCAGTGCGCATACACATTCACGTTATCAGCAAAATGCTGAAGATGGGATTCGAACAGCACCGACAGAGCCAGCTGATTGGCAAACGTCGTCATGCCTTCCGCTTGCGACAGCGTAACCGGCGTATAGTCCATCGGTCCGACCACGCCCCGCGTGAAAGGAACGGTCGCCTCGTGGGTGGCCACCTGCGGCTTGCCCTCGATCTGCCATTCCGCTCCCCTCACCGCCTCCAGCGCGAGAATATTCGGCCAAGTCCGATTTTCACCCGCCGGCTTCGTGCTTCCATGAAAATCCAAAATCAAGCCCTGCTCGAACGCTTTGCGGGCGATTCGTTCGTAGCTTCTCATCGTCTCCGTATTGTCGTTTTCGAAAAAGTCGACCTTCAGTCCCGCAACGCCCCAGCTCTTCCATTCGGGGAGAAGACGATCCAGCTTGTCCTGCGTGTCCAGGTCTCTGGAGTGCACCCAGATGATCACGCCTACGTTTTTCCCCGCGGCGTACGGGATTAACGATTGAATTTCCCACTGTTCCCATTTGGAATCGACGGTCACGTATTCCCAGCCCATCCGGGAGGCGAAATCCACGTACCTCATCTGATCCTCGAGCTTCTCGTCCACATCCTCGGACCAATAGGACCACACCGCTCTCCCCGGTCTGATCCAGGAGATGTCCGCTTTGGGCGCAAGAGGCGGATTCAGGCTGTAGACGAGATTGGATTCCACGATTGTTCCCGGCCCATCGCCCACGATGACCGCACGCCAAGGCGTTCGGAGCGGACCGGAGGCATCGGCGCGCCCCTTCTGCTCTTCGGGAAACGCCAGCTTCAGCAAGCCGTCCCGACGCTGGCTTCCGACCAGCTGCGAAGCGGGATAGCCGCCCCCGGAATTAAAAACGCTCGCCTCCGTGATCAGAGCCCAGAAGCGATGATCCTCGGTCGAGAACAGCGCCGGCATCAAATACGAGTCTTCGTTGATTTCCCGTATCGCAAGCGGCTCGTAAGTGGCTTCGTAATGCGGCGCGTAATCCGCAAGCCACCCGATCGCGTCCGAGGGCAGGCGGAATCCGCTCTCTTCGCCGAGGACGACCTGCCGTCCCGTCCCGGGAAGCACGTACCGGAAAGCGATTCCGTCGTCGTAAGCGCGGATTTGCAATTGCATGACTTCGTTATTCTTGACGAAGTCGACCGTCCATTCGTTCGCCCGGACGGAATGCGGTTCGGTCTGAGCGCCGCCAATCCGATACGTCTCTTGAACGCGGCGGCGGCTCTCTTCGGCAAGCTTAGCGCCCGAGCTGAAATCGACCTTATCCGTAACGAGCCCGAGCGGGGAATTCGTCAGGACCGGAATATCACCGTAATACAGATCGTAGCACCACTTCCCGTCCGGCTGTTCCTCCAGCCGGAAGACGATTTGCCCGTTCGGGGACCGTATTTCCGGCTGCACGGGCTTTTCCTCGAATGCGGTCATTACAGCGCTCAACAGCATCATGAACCCATAGAACAATGCCAGCATGGTTCCTGCTCCCCTTTGCTTATCCCGTATCCGACCGATAATCTCCGCTGCTCTCTGCCATCTTCGCTGACCTTTGCTAACCTCTGCACCTTTGCCGACCTTCGCTGACCTTCGCTGACCTCTGCTGACCTCTGCTGACCTTCGCGGACCTCTGCCGATCTCTGCCACCTTCGCCGACCTTCGCGGACCTCTGCTGACCTCTGCCACCTTCGCCGACCTTCGCGGACCTCTGCTGCCGACCCTTTCTGACCTCTGCTGATGGCTTGGCCGATCCATTTGATACAAATTGTATCATTATTTCTCGGGAGTTGGCAACTACATAAGTTAAACCAAAAATAACGGTCTGACAGAACGTTAACGGGCCGAATAGGGTGGAATCGCGGGAATAGCGGTCTGGCAGACCGTTAACGGGCCGAATAGGATGGAATCGCGGGAATAGCGATCTGGCAGACCGTTAACGGGTCGAATATGGCGGAATCGCGGGAATAGCGGTCTGACAGAACGTTAAAGGACCGAATAGGGTGGAATCGCGGAAATAGCGGTCTGACAGACCGTTAATGGGCCGAACACATCGGCGGAATCGCGGGAATAGCGGGCTGCCCGGAAGCAAATTACAGGCAGCAATTCAGCCATGGCGAGGCTTCGTCGAATGCAAAAGAGCTGCCTCAGAGCAAGCAAGTACGCTTGCTTGTGAGACAGCTCCCGTTTCAGAGCGGCCGATTTGGAGCACAGTAGAGTGCGCAGTTGGTTGAAAAGCAGCAGGACCGCAGAGTCCTCAGGCTGCCACGTCCCGCTTCCGAAACACCGTCCAGGAGACGGCGTTGAAGAGGACGAAGTAGACGGCCAGAACTGCAAGCGAGAAGCCGAGCGTCATCGGGTGGCTGTAGATCGGTCCGCTGCCTCCGTCGACGTAGCCGGTCAGATCCAGATGGACGAAAAGAACGTACTTTACCCATGCCTTGTTCGCCAGCGCGAACAGGTTGGTAATCATGCTCCCCGCGAACAGGAAGACGATCGACAAGCCGATCGCCAGTCCGCCGCTGCGGAAAGCCGAGGACATCGTAAAGCCGAACGTCACGATCATAATGAGAGTAATGAACTGGAGCAGATAAAATCTCAGCGCATATTCCCAGTTGGACAATCCGGTTGACGACAGGGCGGAATCGCCCAGCCCGAAGATCAGCATGTTGAACAGCAGCGTCACAATAAACGCGGACACGGTAAAAAATAACGCAAACAGCAGCGTCGCTACATACTTGGACAACAAAATCGTCGAACGGCTCCAAGGCCGGATCAGCAGCAGCTTGATCGTCCCCCATGTGAACTCGCCGGCGACGCTGTCCGCGGCGACGACAACGGCGAATACGGTAATAAGGGAGTAGAGAATGTACGACTCCGTCATCATCATGCTCCAGCCGGACAAGTCGTTCCCGCCGGCCAGGTAGACCGCCAGAGACACGAACAGCGGGATGAGCAGGACAAAGCCGAACATGATCCACGTGCGGGTTCGGCGATAAATTTTCATATTCTCGTTCAGGATCAGGTTCATAAAGTTAGCCAATGGATTCACTTCCCGTCATCTCGAGGAATTGGTCTTCCAACGACTTCGTTTTCACGCGAATGCCGTAGACGTTGATTCCCGCTTCCACCAATTTGCGGTTCACGGCCGCGATCCCTTGGCGATCGGACGCCAGCGTGAGCAAGCCGTCCTCGATCCGGCCTCCGCCCTGACCCTCGAGAACGCCGAGCGCCGCGTCGGGACGATCGACGTCGAATTGGACCTCCTCCAGGGCGGCGTTCTCCCTAGCGGCGTCTTGTCCTCTGATCGAACGGACGTCGATGATCCGGCCGTTCTGCAGGATGGCGACCCGGTCGCACATCAGCTCCATCTCGGATAGCAGGTGCGAGGAGACGAGCACGGCCGTCCCTTCGTCCCGGGCCAGCTTGCGCAAATAATCCCTGAGCTCCCGGATTCCGGCGGGGTCCAGCCCGTTCGTAGGCTCGTCCAGCACAAGCAGCTTCGGCCGATGCATGACCGCCTGCGCGACGCCCAGCCGCTGCCGCATGCCGAGGGAATACTTCTTCACCTTGTCGTGAATGCGTCCTTGCAGTCCGACCAGTTCGATAACCTCTTGAATTCTCTCCTCCGTAACGGAAGGGTTCATCCGGGCGTAATGAAGCAAATTTTGATAACCTGTCAGAAACTTGTACATCTCGGGATTTTCCACGATGGCGCCGACATGAACGATCGCCTTGGGGTATTCCGTCTTGATGCTGTGCTCCGCGATGTGAATATCTCCCGCGGTCAAGCCCATCAAGCCGACGATCATGCGGATCGTCGTCGTTTTGCCCGAACCGTTCGGGCCCAGGAAGCCGAACACTTCTCCCGGCCGTACTTCGAAAGACACTCGGTCGATGATCGTCCGTCTGCCGATGACCTTCGTCACGTTCTGCAACCGGACGACAGGGGTCTGTGACATTCGCTTACCTCCGGCATGTTCAATTTGTTCCAGTTATATTATACCAACAATGCCGGTCCAATCCGAACCTTTACCTAAATTTAAAATAGGCCGCCCCCCGTCCGTTTTGTTCGACGAACGGAGGAGCCGGGATAGCAGCTTATCGGCGTTAGCCCGACGCGCCCGTCAGCAGCTTGCAATTGACGCAGCAGCCGAGCGGATACTGCGCGCGGTAAAACCCCGTGCGGAACAACAAACCGGCCTGCTCGATCGTCTTCAACTGCTCGCACTTCACGCAATAAAACAACACGGTCTGATTCTTCATCCGTATCCCTCCACGATCCGTTTCGTTTTAATTGGCGCCCAGGCCCTTCAGCATCTCCGACTGGATTCTGCGGCGTTCCTCCGCCGTAATCGTGTAATAATAAATTCCGTCGATCGTTTTCCCCTTCCCTTGCAAATACATAATATCGACGCTGCCGATCGCCGACCGATACTTCGCAACCAGGTCGAACATCTGGCCGGGAGCCAGATTCGTTCGCACGTATTCGGACAGATGGGACAGCAGCTTTGGAAGCTTCGTCACCGTTCCGGCATCGGCGACCCGGTCGATCGCGTCGGACAAAATCTGCCGCTGTCTCTGCGTTCGCCCGAAATCTCCTTGCGGATCCTGCTTGCGCATCCGGCTGTAGGCCAGCGCCGCTTCGCCGTCCAGATGCTGCTTGCCCGCCGGAAAGGAGTAGCCCTCGTAATCGAACGCCCGCGTATTATCGACGTCGACTCCGCCAAGCGTATCGACGATGCTGACGAGCCCGTCCATATTTGTTTTCATATAATAAGCGATCGGCACCCCGAAGGCTCTCTCCACCGCTTCGACGGACAACGACGTGCCGCCGAAGGCGTAGGCATGATTGATTTTGTCGTACCGGCCTGAATTCGGCATAAGTACTCTCGTATCCCTGGGGATGGACAGCGCAATCGCCCGGCCGCTGCGGGGCTGCACGGTCAGCAGAATCATCGTGTCGCTCCGCCCGCGGTCTCCCGGCCGCTCGTCCACTCCGAGCAGCAGCATGGCGAACGGCTCCTTGTTCGCCGTATTCGGGTTCCGCAGCCTGGCGACGTCTTCCTCGCCGATTTTCATCGGCTCCGATGGATTCGGGTCGAGCGTCCGAATCGGAATGACCGGCGCCTCATCTTCCGCTGCCGGTTCAATCTCCTCCGCCGCGTTTGCCGGGGCTTGCGGCGGCCGGCTTGCCGGCTCCTCCTCCGTCTCGAACACCGGATCGACCCACTCCGCGGACGGAAGCGGCTCGTACATGGCGTTCATCGTTCGCTGGGCGGATACCCACACGTATCCGCCGGTTGCCAGGGCGATCAACAACGCCGCAGCCATCGTATAGCCGAGCGCTCTAACGACTTTTTTCCGATTCGGTCTCATCGTTCCCTCTCCGTCTCCTACGAAGTCACGTCCAAATGCCTGAACTGGCCGTCGTCCTCGTCGCGGCGATCGGCCACCTTTTTGTACAGCGTATGAATATGCGGACTGGCCGCCAGCATCGACCGGATGTATTCGTCGAACCGATAGCGAAAAGCGTGCCGTTCCAACGCCGTCATTCGCCACTGTCCGCCGTAGAAGAACAGCCCGTCCTCTTCGCCGGCATGCAGCAGAACGATTCTGGGCTTCGCCGTATAATGACCGAGCTGCGCTTCGACTCTCCACTCCACATCGTCCCGCACCGGCAAGCGCAGATTAGTGGCAAAGCTGCAGCCTCCAAGGCCGATATCCCGCAGCAATACGCGCTGAGCGCGGGTTCGCAGCTCTCTGTCCCGCACCTGCCACAGCGTCAGCTCCACGTACAGGGGCGTTTGCGGCCGGAAGCGAAGATGCTCCCTTCTATTGACGGCAACCTGTTCGTCCATCGCTGAATCAAGCTCCTGACCGATACAAATTGTAACGAGAGATGCTCTCACTTTAAGATACAAAACGTATCAAGTCAAGAAAAAAATTGGAATTCGAACGATATGCCCCCGTTTATTTGCAATTTTACGTGGTAAATAATAAAATAGAGTAGCGCTCCTTGCGACATTTTGTCGCATTTAATGAAATTGCCTAGGTTCCATATTATGATGAAATCAAAGACCATCCTGGGAGGGATCTGATGAATATTGGTAGTCGTCTCGCCTTTCTAAGAGACCAACGCGGTTTAACTCAAGAAGAACTTGCTGCTTCCTTGGGCATTTCTCGCGCGGCGCTGTCCCATTACGAGAAAAGCCGCAGAGAGCCCGATACCGAGACGCTAGGCAAGATCGCCGATCTGTTCCAGGTTTCTATCGATTATTTGGTAGGCAGAACGCCTCATCCCCAGACCACTCTGGACCCCGAGATCCGTCAATTCGCCGACGAGCTGGAGCTGTCGGACGAGCAGATTCTCGATCATTTCGCTTTAACGGTCGACGGACGCAAGCTGACCGCCGAGGAGGCGCGCCGCTTCATCGCCTTCGTGCGGGCCGAACGCAATATGAACAACGGATAAAAACGATTTACATACAAAAAAACCTCGCGAACGGATGCTGTTATCCGCCCTTCCGAGGTTTTTTCATGCAGCCTCTATGTCGTGAACTTGGAACTTCGACCTTCGATTCGCGCCGCGAATTCATCCGGCCACTTCTCCTTATGTATGCCCAATTGTTCCAGAATCCTGCGGATGTCAACTTCCAATGGCTGCTTGCGTGCGCTTTGATCCATCGGTATTCCTTTCTCCATCTCCGCCCTCATACCCTCTCTCGATCCCGGATTGCCAAACTAAATCTAGTATAGGATGTAGGACTTGCGGAGGGTGTCGACCGATGTAAGCGTATCCGTTTTTTTATTCGGAGGTTTTGTCGAAAAGGCCCCTCTTCCGCGAAAAGCCTGTAAACCGGACGAATCCGGCCAAGCCAAAACGCCTTCGGAGCCCCGGGAACCGCATCCGAGCAGCGAACGAAGCTCCCAACCAGGGGGCCGATGCCGGGGAAGCTTGATGAGCTTGACGAAGACGAGGAAGGCAGCGATAAACGTACAGAATGGAAAAAGCGGCGGAGGCGCAAGCGCTCCCGCCTGCCGCTTCCGCCGCGATAACCGATGTCCATTAGTTGCCGCCGACGCGGGACAGATCGCGCATGTTGGCCTCGAAGGCCGCCAGCATCGCTTGCTCCCCGCTTAAGCCCCGGGCTTTCGCGTCGGCGATCCGCTCCATCATCCGCTTGTAGTCCTTCGGTATGACTTTGACGAACCGGCTTACGAAGCCGTCCCAATCCTCGAGCACCCGGCGTCCGAGATCGCTGTCCGTATATTGGACGTGCTTGGCGATCATCAGACGGACCTCGGCGATCTCGTCTTCCTCTTCCAAATATTCCAATCCGACCATCTCGTAGTTGCACCGTCTGGCGAATTCGCCGTCCCAATCGACGATGTAGGCGATACCGCCCGACATGCCCGCCGCGAAGTTGCGTCCCGTCCTGCCGAGCACGACAACCCGTCCGCCGGTCATATATTCGCAGCCGTGATCGCCCACGCCCTCCACGACGACGTTAAC
Source organism: Cohnella cellulosilytica (assembly GCF_042431195.1). Taxonomy (NCBI): domain Bacteria; kingdom Bacillati; phylum Bacillota; class Bacilli; order Caryophanales; family Paenibacillaceae; genus Cohnella; species Cohnella cellulosilytica. Next base: position 11,259 of record NZ_JBHMDN010000042.1, on the reverse strand, counting down.
GCCGCTGTTGCGCACCGCGAACCGCTCGCCGGCCGCTCCGCGAATGTAAGCTTCGCCGCTGGTCGCGCCATAGAACGCGGTATTGCCGATAATGACGTTGTCCTCCGCCTGGAACGTCGCCCGGGGGGACGGATAGATCGCGAGCTTGCCGCCGGACAGCCCTTTGCCGACGTAGTCGTTGGCGTCTCCCTCCAGCGTCAGCGTCATTCCGCTTGGCAGGAACGCGCCGAAGCTCTGCCCCGCCGTCCCGACGAAATGGAACTTGATCGTATCCTCCGGCAGCCCCTCCTTGCCGTAACGCCGAGTCACCTCCGAGCCGACGATCGTGCCGACGACGCGGTTCGTGTTCTTGACCGGGAAAACTCCCGCGACGCGCTCGCCTCGCTCGAGCGCCGGAGCCGCCGCCGCGAGCAGCGATTGCATGTCCAGCGATTCTTCAAGCAGATGGTTTTGCGCCTTGGCGTTAAAGCGGAAGGAGCCCTTCGGCAATTCCGGCATATACAGGAGCGGCGTCAGATCGATGCCTTGCGTCTTGTAATGCTTGATCGCGTGCTTGACGTCCAGCCGGTCGACCCGTCCGACCATCTCTTCGACGGTGCGGAAGCCGAGCTGGGCCATAATTTCGCGGAATTCCTCGGCGAGGAATTTCATGAAATTGACCACGTAGTCCGGATCGCCCATGAACTTCTTGCGCAGCTCCGGATTTTGCGTCGCCACGCCCACCGGGCAAGTATCGAGCTGGCAGACGCGCATCATCACGCAGCCGAGCACGACCAGCGGAGCGGTGGAGAAGCCGAATTCCTCGGCCCCGAGCAGCGCGGCGATCGCGATGTCCCGTCCCGTCATCATTTTGCCGTCGGTCTCGACGGTGACGCGGTCGCGCAGATTGTTCAGAATGAGCGTCTGGTGCGTCTCCGCGAGGCCCAGCTCCCACGGCAGACCCGCATGGCGGATCGAGCCGATCGGGGAAGCTCCCGTTCCTCCGTCGTACCCGGAGACGAGGATGACGTCGGCGCGCCCTTTGGCCACGCCGGCGGCAATCGTGCCGACGCCGACCTCGGAGACGAGCTTGACGTTGATCCGTGCCCGCGGGTTGGCGTTCTTCAGATCGTGAATGAGCTCGGCCAAGTCCTCGATCGAATAGATGTCGTGGTGAGGCGGCGGGGAGATCAGCCCTACGCCCGGCGTCGTGCCCCGAACTTCGGCGACCCAAGGGTACACCTTGCGGCCCATCAGCTGGCCGCCTTCGCCCGGCTTGGCGCCCTGCGCCATCTTGATCTGAATCTCTTCCGCGTTGGACAGATAATAGCTCGTGACGCCGAAGCGGCCCGATGCGACCTGCTTGATCGCGCTGCGGCGGGAGTCGCCGTTCGCGTCCGGCACGTAGCGCGCGGGATCTTCCCCGCCCTCGCCGGAATTCGACTTGCCGCCGATTCGGTTCATCGCCACGGCCAGCGCCTCGTGCGCTTCCTTGCTGATCGAGCCGAACGACATCGCTCCGGTCTTGAACCGCTTAAAGATCGATTCGACCGGCTCGACCTCGTCAAGCGGCACCGGCGGCTGATCGAACTGGAACTGAAGCAGCGAACGAAGCGTACGGATCTGCTTGTATTCGTCCTGCACGAGCGCGGAGTATTTCTTGTACGTCTCGTAGCTGCCCGTGCGGGTCGCCATCTGAAGCGTATGAATCGTCTGCGGGTTGAATAGATGCTCCTCGCCGCCCTTGCGCCACTGGTAAGCGCCGCCGGAGTCCAGCTCGCGCTCGGCGCCGACCTGCGTCGAGAACGCCCGGTTATGCGCCGCCAGCGTCTCCCTTGCCAGCGTCTCCAGGCCGATGCCTTCGATTCGGGAAGCCGTGCCCGCGAAAAACTGCTCGACCACCTCGGTGTTTAAACCGACCGCTTCGAAAATTTGCGCGCCGCGGTAGGATTGAATCGTGGAGATGCCCATTTTGGACAGCACCTTCACAACGCCCTTGGTCGCCGCTTTAATAAAGTTTTTGATCGCTTTCTCATGCGAAATGTTGCGGATCATGCCTTGGCGGATCAAGTCGTCGAGCGTCTCGAACGCCAGATACGGATTCACCGCGCTTGCGCCGTAGCCGACCAGCAGGGCGAAATGATGAACCTCGCGCGGCTCGCCGGATTCGAGCAGAATGCTGACCTTCGTCCGCGTGCCTTGACGGATCAGATGGTGATGCAGCGCCGATACGGCCAGCAGCGACGGAATCGCCGCGTTGTCGGCGTCGATGCCTTTATCGGACAAAATGAGAATGTTATGCCCTCTGGCGATGACCCGATCGGCCGCCTCGCACAGCAGCTTCAGCGCGTCGCGGAGCCCCTGCTCCCCATCCTGCGAAGGGAAGAAGATCGGCAGCGTAATCGACTTGAATCCGGGGCGATGCACGTGCCGCAGCTTCGCGAACTCCTCGTTCGAGAGAATCGGCGTATACAGCCGGATATGACGGCAGCTTTCCGGCTCCGGGTTCAGCAGGTTCCGCTCCGGTCCGACCGTCGTATACGTGGAGGTAACAATCTCCTCGCGGATCGCGTCGATCGGCGGGTTCGTCACTTGCGCGAACAGCTGCTTGAAATAGTTGAACAATCTTTGCGGCTTCTCCGACAGCACGGCCAGCGGGGCGTCATAGCCCATGGAAGCGAGCGGCTCGACGCCGGACAGCGCCATTGGCTCGATCACCTTGCGCACGTCTTCGAACGAGTAGCCGAACGCCTGCTGACGCATCTGCACCGTCTCGTGGTCCGGCTCCGGAAGCTCCGGCGCTTCCGGCAAGTCGCCCAGATCGACGAGATGGTCGTTCAGCCATTCGCGGTACGGATGCTGCGTGACGATCGAACGCTTCACTTCCTCGTCGGAGATGATGCGGCCTTCCTTCGTATCGACGAGCAAAATCCGTCCCGGACGCAGCCGGTCCTTCAACACGATATCCTCCTGGGGAATCTCGATGACGCCGGCTTCCGACGCAAGCACGATCAGATCGTCCTTCGTCACGTAATAGCGCGCCGGACGCAGGCCGTTGCGGTCGAGGATGGCGCCGATCTGCACGCCGTCCGTAAAGCCCACCGCGGCCGGGCCGTCCCAGGGCTCCATCAGGCAGGCGTGATATTCGTAGAAGGCTTTCTTCTCTTCGTCCATGTACTCGTCGTTCTGCCACGGCTCCGGCACCGTCATCATCGCCGCGTGAGCCATCGAGCGTCCGGCCAAATACAGAAACTCGAACGTATTGTCGAACATCGCCGTATCCGAGCCGTCCGGAGCGATGATCGGCTTGATCTTCTCCAGGTCGTCGCCGAACAGCTCCGATTGGAACAGCGTCTGGCGGGCATGCATCCAGTTGATGTTGCCGCGCAGCGTATTGATCTCGCCGTTGTGAATCAAATAATGGAACGGATGCGCACGCTCCCAGCTCGGGAACGTATTCGTGCTGAAGCGCGAGTGGACGAGCGCCATCGCCGTCTCCAGCCGCGGATCGTGCAGCTCCGGGTAGAACAGCCCGACCTGCTCCGTCGTAAGCATCCCTTTATATACAATCTTCTTGCTCGAGAAGCTCGGAAAATAAAACATGTCCGCGCCCTCGATATCCGCATAGCGAATGGCCAGCTCCGCGCGCTTGCGGATGACGTACAGCTTGCGCTCGAACGCCAGATCGTCCGTCAGGTCGGCCGAACGCGCGATAAATCCTTGCCGAACGAACGGCTTAACCTTGCGCGAAGATTCGCCCAGCGGCTCGTCGTTCGTCGGAACGGTGCGCCAGCCGATCATCGTCTGGCCCTCCTCGGCGACGATCGCCTCGACGATTTCCTCGTGCTTGCGGCGAACGGCTTCCTCCTGCGGCAGGAACGTCATCGCCACCGCATATTGGCCCTCGTCCGGCAGGGAGAGCCCCAGCTTCTCCGCCTCCGCCCGGAAGAAGCCGTGCGGAATTTGCAGCAAAATTCCGGCCCCGTCCCCGGTGCTCGGCTCGCTGCCCTGGCCGCCGCGATGCTCCATATTGAAAAGCAGCGTCAACGCTTGCTCGACGATGTCGTGCGATTTCTTGCCTTTAATATGAGCGACAAACCCCATGCCGCAAGCGTCCTTCTCGAAGCGCGGATCGTACATTCCCTGTTTGACGGGCAGGCCTTTGCGCATCTCTACCATGTATATCAACCTTTCTGTGTGCAATATAGGAAAATAGGTCAAACGGCTTCAAATCCCGTTCCGTTTCACCTAATATAAGTAGTGGAAGGAGCAGTCGGCTCGCGGGGTCTGCTGCAACGACAATCCCGAAGGAGGAAAAAAATCATATGCCGCTCTTATTGCGTCGCTCATTCACGCTCATAACCTTGGCTGCCGCACTGCTGGCAGCCGTCCTGCCCACGGCCGCGCTCTCGCCGGCTTCGGCCGCCTCGCCGGAGGCCTACCGAATCGTCGTGCTTGGCGATTCCGTCAGCGTCGGGTACGAACCGATCGAGGAAATCAAAAACGGGACGGCAGCGCCCTATGGCTATGCAGATCGCCTGCTCGAACAGTCCTTGTTCCGGACCCGCTCGACGCTGGCCAACTACGCCATTCTGGGACTGACGGCTCCCGGACTTGCCAATCTGCTTCAAGGAGCGGCGGACGGCAAAACGCTTCAAGCCGCCGACCTGCAAAACTTCTCGTCCTTCGACCCCCGCGTCGTCGCGTATGCCGATGGTGTAGCCGGCAGAACGCGCGAGCTGGCGGCCGACTTGGCCAAGGCGGACCTGGTCGTCCTGACGATTGGCGGCAACGACTTCAGCCCGCTTATCAAGGCGGCCGTCGAAGGCCAATCTGCAGCGTCCGCAAGTCAAATTATACAGGACGGCTTCGGAATGAGAATGAATGATTATACAGAAGATTTGGATAAAGTGATGGTTGGCCTGCACGCGCTGGCTCCGGACGCCCGCATCGTGATGTCCGATCAGTATTTGCCTCTGTTCAAGGGGCACGAGCTGTATCCGCTGCTTCTGGACAAGGTCAAGGAGCTGTCCAAAGCTTTGGACTTATTCGCCGAATCGACGAACGAACGGGGCATCCCGCTGAAAGTCGCCCACGTGTCCGGCAAATTCGCCGGCAAGGAAAGCTCTTATACTTATTTTAACCTATTCGACAACTTCGACATTCATCCCAAGCAGCCGGGCTACGAAGCGATGGCCCAGGCGTTCGCGGAGACGATCTGGGACGACGGCTATCGCAAGCCCGCCCCGCGCGCGGAGGAAGTTCCGGTATCGGTCGTCATCAACGGCAAGGAGCCGCCGAGCAAGCCGACCTTGATCAAAGGGACGACGTTCCTGGCACTGAGGGACGTCGCGAACGCGGTCGGCGCCGAGCTGAAGTGGAATCAAGCGAAGAAAACCGCCACTTTCAACAAAAGCGGCAAAGAAGTCGTCGTCACGATCGGCTCCAATACGGTCTACGTCGACGGGATCGCCCGGCCGCTTCAAAATCCGGCCTACTTCCAGAAGGAGGGCAAAGACGTCAAAACCTACGTCCCGCTCGCCATCGTCAGCGACAGTCTGGATTATCAAGTCGTGTTCCGCAAACCGATCATGACCGTATTTATCAATTCCTGATGCTATAACGCCAGGGCGTGTCTGCATACTCCGAAGCGGGTTTGCATACACACTCTAGCATGCCCCGTTGCCGAATAATCGCCGCAAAAAAAAGAACTGTCTCATAACTCGAGTTATGAGACAGTTCTTTTTCTATATCCGTATTATTTAACCGTGACACGAATTGTTACCGTCTTGCCCCCGAAGGAGCCTTTGATCGAGACGGTGCCCTTGCCCTTAACCGAGATTTTGCCGTCCGCGACGGTCGCTACGGACGCTTTGGAGCTCGTCCACGTCGCCTTCGTCGTTACGTTCTCGGTCTTGCCCGTCTCGTACAGCGCCGTAAGCTGGACGCTCAGTTGGCTGCCCACGGCCGCCGCCTTGAAGGAGGTGTCCGAAGCGGTCAGCTTCGTCAGCTTGGCCGTTACGACGTAAGGGACCTCCAGCGTCTTGCCCTGCACCGTCGCCGTCAGCTTGCCGCTTCCTTCGGTCAAGCCTTTCACGGACGCGCCCTTGATCGATACATGCTCTTCGTTGGACGCCTTCCAGGAAACTCTCGAGCCCAGCGACACCTTCTTACCGCTCTTCGTCGTTCCCGTCACCTTGATCGACTTCGATTTGTTTAGCGTAACGCTGACCGTGGTCGGCGCGATCTCGAACGACGTGAACTCCTCCTCGACCGTTACCTTCACTTTGACCGTTTTGTTCAAATACGTTCCGGTCAATGTCGCGTTGGCGGCGAGCAAGCCCTTCATCGTATCCTTCTTGACGAGCAGATTCGGCGTCGAAGACTTCCAGACGATCTGGTCGGCAAGCTCCTCGCCGGACACCTCGTCGCCGTTCTCGTAAATGAGCCTGATCTTCGGCAGCTCGGCTTCTTTGCCGATGACGACGCTCATCGTATCCTGCTCGGGAATAAGCGCCAGTATTTTATTGTGCACCGTGACGTCAACCGTCGCTTCGATATTCTTGCCTTCGACGCTCTCGATGGTGGCCGTCAGCACGGCCTTGCCCGGACCTTCCGCCTTCCACTTGCCGTCCTCGATCGAGACGACGTCCGTATTGCTGGAGGTCCACTGGGCCAGCTTGCTTACGTCCTTCGTCTCTTCGGCGACCGTCGTTCCCGTGAGGCCCGGCAGCGTACCGTCGTCGTCGACGTACACGTCCATCTCCGTCTTGTCGACCTTGAACGATTCGATCGTCGGGAACACCGTCACCGAGACCGACCTGGACAAGCCCAGATAAGAGACATTGATCGTCGCCGTGCCCGTACCGTTAGGCTGCACGTACACCTTGTCGTTTTCCTGGCGAATGACCGCGACCGCCTGATCGCTGTCGGAGATTTTCCATTCCGCAAGGCTCGTGACATTCTCCGGACCGTTCTCCAAATTTCCGCTGTTGGCCGTCGCCGTCAGCTCCACCCTCGAGCCGTACAGCGTGACGTAGATCGAATTGTTCGGAGAAATCTTCAGCGCTTCGTACTGCGTCTTCACAATGACCGTTATGGTCCCGGAAGCGCCGTTGTGCTTGGCCGTAATGACGGCCGTGCCCTTGCCGACGGCGGTCAGCTTGCCGTCCTCGTCGACTTTGACGACGGCGGCGTTGCTGCTCGTCCAGTCCGCATCGTCCGTAACCGTCTGCTCCGTTCCGGAATTCAGCGTCGCGACGGCTTTCAACGCCTGCACGGGTCCGCCGATATACATCTCGACCGGACCTTGCAGCGTGGTGTCATCCGCAGACTTGAACTTGATTTCCTTGTAAGGCGACTTGATCTTCAGCTCGATCGAGTCCGTCTTGCCCTTGCTCTTGGCCGTGATCTTCGCTTCGCCGGCGGAGACGAGCTTGACCTTGCCCTTCTCGACCGTGGCGACGTTGGCGTCGGAAGTCGTCCACGTCGCGGTGGAGGTGACGTCTTCGGTCGAACCGGTGCCGCGGGTGCCGGAAGCTTTCAATTGAAGCTCTTCTCCGAGCTCAACCTCCTTCTTCTCCGGCGCGTCGGACGAATCCAGCTTCAGCTTGAGCTCTTCGAAATAGGGTTCCGAGGTGACCATGAACGTATCCGTCTTCTCTTTGTACCTGACCGTGATCGTAGCCGAGGAGACGGCGCCCGTGGCGGTAACGACGCCCTTGGATACCTTGATTGCCGAGGAGGTCGAGGACCAGGTCGCGTCCTCCGTCACATTTTTCTCCCCCGATATGGACATGCTGGCATAGGCGTTCAAAATAATCGAGTTGTCGTCTACGTAAAGCTGACCGGGCTCCTGCTCGGAGGTGGTAATGTAGACGGAATTGACGACGTCGTCGGCCGCCGCGGCCACGCCGCTGAACGAGCCCCCGACCAGCGCAAGCGCGAGAAGAACGGCGAGAATACGATTATAAATGACTCCGGGACGTGTCGGCACAGTCGGACGTTTCGCTGTTTTGCTCCACATATTCATCTGTAAGCGGATCCTCCATAAGCATCATTCTTTTTTAAACACTCTATCTCTATAACGGCTTTCCCGGTTCGATCTTGAAGGTGAAAACGGAAATTTCCCGCTTTTTTCACGCAAAAAAGCCGACTTTAGGCCCATTAGCCTAGAAGACGGCTTTCGTTTCGGCTTCGTTTCTTTACAGCCCGTAATCTTTGCGCAGCGTCTCGAGATTGTCCAGACACCGCTCGGCCCACCTCTTTAACCGGTCGGTCCGTTCCTGCTCGGCGGCGAGCGCCGCCCTTAACGATTCGCGATAATCGGGAATCTCTCCCGCATACGGCTTGGCCGTCTGAATCGGCACCCACACCTTCTCGGTATGCGCGAGCGCCCGGCGCTCGTGGAAGATCGCGACATCGGGATCGTAGGAGCTGTGCAGATCCCCCTGCGTCGGATGACGCAGCACCGCCAGCACCCGAACGAGCGCCCTCCGGTCGTCCCGATCGATCGTTTCTCCGAGGTAGTCCCCCGTTTTATAGCTGATTTTCACGATTTCCTTGCCGGCTTCCGTCTCATTCATAGCCGCAGACCTCCTATTCGACAGGTTTCATCTTATTGTACCACTTGTCCCTTGTCCCGCTTCGGCGTAATATGGTAATAGGAAAAGTGGAGGAATATTGCTGATGCGTAAAAAGAGAGTTCTGCTGCTTTCCGAAGGTTTCGGTACCGGACATACGCAGGCCGCGTACGCGCTGGCCATGGGGCTGCGGCAGCTAGCGCCCAAAATTCAGACGAGGGTCATCGAGCTCGGCACTTTCCTGAACCCCGTCATCGGCCCGATGATCTTGTCCGCCTACCGCAAAACCGTAAGCAAACAGCCCAAGCTCGTCGGGAAAATGTACCGAAGCGGTTATCATAAATCCTTGAACCGGGTCACGCAGTTCGCGTTGCACCGCATTTTCTATAATCAGGTTTCGGACGTCGTTCGGCAGCTCAAGCCGGATTCCATCGTCTGCACCCATCCGATCCCCAACGCCGTCGTAAGTCGGCTCAAAAGGCTGGGACTGGACGTACCTTTGTATACGCTGATTACGGATTACGACGCGCACGCGACGTGGACGAACCCCGAGGTGAACATGTATCTGGTCAGCACGCCCGCGGTGCGGAACAAGCTGATCGCTCGCGGCATTCCGGCGAAGTCCATCGAGGTGACCGGCATTCCGGTCCATCCGAACTTCTGGCACCCTCACGACAGAGCCGAGATTCTGTCACAGTTCCGGCTGCGCGACATGCCGACGGTGCTCATTATGGGGGGCGGCTGGGGACTTCTGTACGGAGAGGAGCTCGTCGAATATATGACGACCTACGCCGACCGGATTCAGATTATTCTATGCATGGGCAACAACGACAAGGCCAAGGAAAAGCTGCTCGCGGATCCCCGGTTCCAGCATGCGAACGTTCATGTGATGGGCTTTACGAAGGAGATCAGCAAGCTGATGGACGTCTCCGACCTGCTGGTGACGAAGCCGGGAGGCATGACCTGCACCGAGGGGATGGCCAAAGGCATTCCGATGCTGTTCTACGAGCCGATTCCCGGCCAGGAAGAGGAGAACGCCGAATATTTCGTCACCCACGGCTTCGGCGAGCTGATGACGAGCAACGAGGCGATCGACCGCTGGTTTCGCCTCATTCAGGAGCCGTACGCGGCCGACCAGCACCGGGATACGCTGCTGGCTCTGCGCAACGCCGAATACAACCCGGCCAAATGCTCGGAGGCCGTCCTCGCGCTGATGCAGTGACGATCTCCGGCAGCGGCTGCGGCTGCGGAACAATGAAGGGGCTGTCCCTTAAGCGATTCAAGCTGCTCTTAAAGATAATCGACGAACCAGGCGGAAAGGGATGTCCCCTTTTCCTTTGTCCATCGATTATCTCAAGCAGCTCCGCTTAGGGACAGCCCCTTGCTCGGTGCCGGGTTACATCGTTATTGCGCAGGCGCCTCTTCCGGCAGAACGGAAGTTTCGAACACTTCGCCGGTGCTTTCGTCAATCAGATTGAAAACAACTTTAATGTCTGCTTCCTCTACTCCCGAATAGACCTGGTACATCAAGCTTTGCATGGCAAGCCCGAAGATCACCAGTCCGTCCGCGCTCTCCTCCGACTCGTAAGCGGCTTTGTCTACCGTAATGCTGTATTCCTGGAAGGTGGCTTCGTCATAGGACAGATCCCTGATCGAAGTCGAGGCTTGATCGGCCGATTCAACGCCCTCGATTACGCTCAGCAGCTCCGAGTGGTACTTCTGCAGCAGCTTATCCAGATTTTCCCGGGAGATGACCGCCGTTACGCTCCCGTCCCCGTTTTCCGTAATGCTGGCAGCGCCCGCTTCCTTCACCTCTGCGGTCATGCCTTCTACGTCTCCGGACTCGTTCAAGGAAGCCGGGAAGACGATGCTCACTTCGTCCGTGTCGGCGGCGACGCTTCCTTCGGCGTCGGAATTCGTCTCGGCGCTTGGACTTGCCTCTGCGCTCGGGCTTGCTTCCGGGCTGCCGCCTGTCGCGGCGGCAGTGTTATTTTCCCCGTTGTTGCCGGAACATCCCGCCAGCAGTAAAGCCGCAGTCAAAATCAAAATCGAAACCTTCTTCATTGTCTCTCGCCCCCTTTTCATTTGAATGCCCCTCCCTCTTATAGCTCGCTTTTCACAGGGATAGTCCATTCGTCTGAAATTATAGAATAGCGCAGGCCCCTTAAATAGTGTCTTTTATCACGGATTATGTCATATGACAAAATGAATGATTTCGGATCTACATCCATTTTTATACATCTATCACAAACTTCTCGAAGAACGGTCTCGCAAAAACTGTGGCTGACCAATTGGCGTACCTGACACTCGCCGGAATCTTTTGAAGTAAAGGTGTACGAAATCGATTAGCCTCCGCTGCGACTTTACCCGTTCTCCGACAGGCGACTCCTCCGAGCCTTCAGGCTCCAGAATCGGTCGAAGCCGCCCAGTAACGGCCTCCCTGACCGTTAAAAGCGGGCAGTTGCTCGAATGGGCCTGCGTAGCGGTCTGTCAGACCGTTAAAAGCGGGCAGATGCCCGAACTGGCCTGCGTAGCGGTCTGTCAGACCACTAAATGCGGGCAGTTGCTCGAATTGGCCTGCGTAACGGCCTGTCAGACACTAGCCATGCGTAAAACCTGACATAAAAAAAGACAAGCTATATGTTACTAATTATGGTAATTGTTAATTGTTTTACCTGTCCATCCATAAAAAAATCTC
>NZ_JBHMDN010000041.1:0-32758 GCF_042431195.1 Cohnella cellulosilytica | reverse complement strand
ACAATCGGGATAATCGGCGGCAATTGAAAGGTTTTCCGGTTGGCCGGCGAACCCTCCTCGTTCTGCAGCAAATAACGCCAAATTTCCACCTGATACAGCAGCAGCCGGTACGGCATTCGATAATCTACGCTCGACTGCATCTCCAGCAGCAAGTAAAACACGACGTCCTGTCCGTTCAAGTTCACTCGGTACACCACGTCCGCCTCTTGGCGCTTGAAATCCTGAAGCACGAAGGAATGCGGGATTTCCTGAACGTGCTCTTCATCCACCGCCTGCACCCAGCCTCGGTCTATGAAGGAACGAAGCAATTCCACGAACAGCTTTTTACTCGACAATAAGAAACGGTACGAGGTGTCATGTCGCTGATGAATGCTATCGGAATTCGAATTTGAGTTCATAGGCCGCCGCTCCTTCAAACCCTTTTCAGTAAATTATATCCATTTCCAGTTCCAGAAACAATGCTGAAACAACTACGTATAGAACCCTGATGAGTATGAAACCTTGACGAGCAGCCCCGGTTCGGGAAAAAAGGACGGATACGGCAGCCGCTTTTCGCTTTTTCCACAGGGAGGGTCTGCCCACGCTGAACCGTTGAGGATTTGTATGCCATTTAACACGAATGATATAATCGTTTATATTTCCAAATAAAGGACTGTCTTTATGGATATTTGGGCCGTTAACCTTAACTCTCTCGCAGAGTCCCCTTCCCTGTGGGAACCGTATCTGGCCATGCTGGATGAACCCGTACAAAGCAAATTGGCCAGATTCAGACAACCGGCGGATCGCCTGCGCTCGCTGTGCGGAGAAATGCTGCTGCGCGTTTACGCTCGTGACTGTTGGCACCTGCCGGCAGGCGGGTTGACCAGAACGGTCAACGCATACGGGAAGCCCGCCCTTGCAGGCTATTCCGCTAACCACTACAACCTCTCTCACGCCGGCCGATGGGTGGCGGCCGTTTTCGACCGTGAACCGGTCGGCATCGACGTAGAGGCTGTTCTTCCGATCGACATGGCCGTCGCCAAGCACTATTTCTCCGCGTCCGAGGCCGAATGGCTGCGGCAGCAGCCGGACGAACGGCGCCTGACCCAGTTCTACCGACTGTGGACGCTGAAGGAAAGTTACATTAAGGCCGAAGGGAAGGGACTGTCTTTGCCGCTGAATTCATTCGCCTTTCAGCTCGATCCCGGCAGCGGCATTCGATTCTCTCCCCCTTCCGACCGCACGGAGACGGTCTGGCACTTTCGGCAATATAACATCGATCCTGACTATGCCTTGTCCGTTTGCGCACGGCAGCCGGGCTTCCCGGATCGCGTCGAAACGATCGACTGGACGGAGCTTGGCCGCCGGTTTCTCGCCCTCTTTTAAATCGTGCTGGCCTCCTCTTCGCGCAAACTCCCGGATCGTCCGCGAAGCTTGCGGAACTCGATCCCTACCAGAATAAAAGTCATGATAAAAATCGTCAGATCGATCAGCATGGAGTTCAGATAAACCCAATTCACCCCGAACATTCTCGGCAGAATAAGCATCGCCGGGATGTAAAATACAACCTGACGCACAATGCCCACAAGCGAAGCCGGTTTGCTGTGATCGATGGCGGGGAACAGCGTGAGCGCCATAAAGACAATCGACAGCAGCGGCAGAATGGACAGAAAGATCTGTGCGTTCGCCACGCTCGCAGCGTCGATGGACGAAGCGTCGAACATCAACCCCAGCACCGCTTTCGGAACGATCATCGCCGACGCCCAGAATGGCAAAATGAGAAGCGCCGAGGCGGCGGCAAAAATCCAAAACCCGCGAATAACCCGATCGTACCGCTTCGCTCCGTAATTAATGCTGATGACCGGCTGCAGCGCCCTCATCAGTCCGAATATCGGCGTCATAATGAAATTGAACAGCCGCAGCACAACCCCATAAAAAGCGATATCGAACGTGGTGCCGTAAATCGAGAGAACATTAAAAACAATTACGGCTTGAATAGCGGTCATCACGCTCATGATCAGGGAAGGCATTCCCATCGACAGGATCGACCGCACCATTTTCCGTTCCCAGCGAAAAGAGAAAGGGAAAGCCGGGAACGATACTTTTCCGCTGCGAAAGTACAGCAAACCCATTACAGTGTAGACGAGCATGCCGATATTCGTTGCCCAGGCGGCTCCTTCGACTCCGGCCTGAAGCCGGACAATGAACACATAACTAAAGAGAATATTGACCAGCAGCCCGAGCCCCATCATGAACGCTGCCGATTTCATCCTGCCTTCGGCACGAACGACCATATTCGCGGCAAGTCCATAGATCCAGAGCACGGAGCCGATCATCGTGATGCGAAAATATGCCGCTCCGAGCGTCAGCGCTTCCCCGCTTCCGCCCATCATCTTGACCAAGGGGACAGCGAAGGCCAGCCCGACAGCTGTAAACAAAACGGAGACCGCCAGCGTCAAGCTGTTCATATTTCCGAGAAGCCGCTTTTGCGTCTGCATATCATTCGCGCCAAGCGAGATGCCCAACAGCGAGCCCGCCCCCACCCCAACCAATGAGCCGAGGCCAAGAGACAGCGAGGAGAGCTGATAAGCGATCGATACGCCCGCGAGCGCATCCTCGCCCACATACTTCCCGACGAACACGGCATCGACAACCATGTTCAAACCGTAGAAAATCATAGCCAGCACAGCGGGCCATGACAGCTTCCACATGACCGACCATAAGTTATCGAAGAGAATCATCCGCTTCTGACCGTCCATTGCTTGCACTCCTTTTCTTCTGGAATCGGGCGTCATCTAGGGCGTGTATGCAAACCCGCTCAGGGGCATCTATCACCGCCTTTTCGCCCCCTGCTTCGTCACTTTTGCTTGACGTACCCCCGGTACGCCTTCACAAAAGTTCCTTGCATGGAACGAAAATTCGGCAACATCTGCTATCTTCGGAGTATGCATACACGCCCTAGGAGAAATAAGCCTCCCGGATCCCGTTCCCGGGCATCGCTGCCAGCCGCAGCAATTCATTCAAATAAGCATCTCCCAGCCGTTGCACGAAAAAATGGTTGCCCTCGAACGAGCGGATGGCAAATCCGGCATTCGTCACCTCGCTCCAATGCCGCATTTCTTCCGCACTCGCGTCGCGATCGCCGGTTCCCGAATGAGCGACTATCGGCGCCATAAGCAATTGCCGGCGATAGACGAAGCTCTCGTGAAGCCTGTAATCGCTGCGGATCATGGGCAGCAGATAACGAAGCAGTTCCTCGTTCTCCAGAATGTCCGGCGGCGTTCCTCCCAGCCGCTGCAGCTCGCGCACAAGCGCTTCGTCGTCCATATCGCTGCTGAACGGGGACGGATCGGGGCGATGGGGCGCATGGCGCCCCGCCACAATCAGCTTCGCCGTCCGAAACCCGTATTCGCGCTCCAATCGACATGCCGCATCAAAGGCGATCGCCGCGCCCATGCTGTGACCGAACAGACAGAATTCCCTTCCTTCGACCTCCGGCGCCAGCGCCGCCAGCAACGCTTCGATCAGCTCGTCGAAACGCTGCGGGTGCGGCTCCGCCATCCGCGTTCCTCTCCCGGGAAGCTCCACCGGAACGATATCGACCGTGGAGCGGAGCGCGACCCAATGCCTGAAAATCGTCGAGCTCCCTCCCGCATAGTGGAAGCAGAACAGCAGCGGACGCGAACGATCCTTCCGAATGCCGAAGGGGAACCACGGATTGGTCGTCATTTTGTGCACCGACTCCTCGATTTAAGATCGCATGCCGTCCGGCAGTTCAACGGCAAACTCCAGACTCCAGTCCTCGTCGGCGATCAGCCGTTCAACCAGATGAACGTAGGCGTCGAACAGCCGCTCCGCGAACGCCTTGTCGAACGCTTCTTCTACGTAATCCCAGATCAGCGTCAACGAACCGTTGCGTTCATAGGCTTGATGATCAAGCGCCACCTGCGGCGTCTGGCTGATCGCATAGATCTCCTCCATCCCCGGCGGGAGCGTCCCCGCTTCGCCTGCCAAGGCGTCTCCGAACAGCAGACTGGTGAAAACAACCGGCATCACCGCTTTGCCCGGCGTGTCGCGGGATAGCTGACGCAGCAGATCCAGCCCGCTATAGGCCCGATGCTCGATCGCCTCCCACAATTGCGATTGGATCTCCTCCGTCTCTCCGATGAAAGAGTCTCTGGCGCCCTTATAAGAGATGAGCGTAACGTTCGTAAAATCGCCCAGCATCAGCGGCACGTCGGGATGCAGCGGCAGGCGGTTAAATAACGTCAGGTTAAGCGTCAGCTCCGGCCGGGCGCTCCGTTCCGAGAGGACTTTCATGAACGCGGTGCACAGAACCGCCGAAGACGTAACGCGATGCTTCCGTATCCGCTCATGGTACAGACGGGTGTTCTCCGGCGTCAGCACATACTTCAATCTGCGAAAATGCGGCTCGGCGATTTCGGCGAAGGGACGCTTGTACGGCAGCTCCGGAGCCGGCGGCATGTCGGATCGTCTCCGCTCCCAGTAAGCGGTCGCTTTTGCCAAATAGCCAGTCTGTTCCAGCCAGCCCTTCTCCTTGTTCAGATATTCCCGGAAGGTGAAGTCCGGCTTCGCGACAGGTTGGCCCGCATAGGCGTCAAAAATCTCCCGGAACAGCAGCTCCGCGCTCCAGCCGTCGAGAATCAGGCAGTCGAAGCTGAGGTGCAGCACCGTCCGCCGGTCGGGCAGCCGACTGAGCCGGATATGGAACATGGGCCACTCTCCCAGCTCGTAACGGCGATGCGACCATTCGCTGCGGATTTCCTCCAGTTCGTGCAGGCCGGCAACGGACTGGACGGGCATGCTGTACAGCGGCGTCTCCCGGAGAAGCTGCTGCGTACCGTTGCCGTAAACGACCGTTCGCAGCATTTCATGACGTCCGATGGTCTCATTTATGGCTCGCTCCAGCCGAACCGAATCGAGATCGGCGCAGGCGTACTCGGCATAGTAATGGGCGCTTGTATTGCCCAATTCATAGTCCGGCGAGCGGCCCAGCACATACGCCAGTTGGATCGGCGTCAGCCGGAACGGGCGCTGGGCCTCCGCGGCGGCGCTTGCCTCCTCGGTCTGCAAATACGCAATGAGAGCCGCCTTGTTTGTCTTCAGGTCAGCCTGCAGCTCCGGAGTCATGGCGCCTCGCGGGGCCGTAAATCGCAAGCGCCCGGATTCCGCCTGCAGCTCGATTCCGCCGGCGCGGCATCTCTGAACCAGTCGCTCCATCTCGGCGAACGATTCGGGCGGCAACGGCTCCGGCTCCTGACTCGCGGCCCCCGGATCGCTCTGCGAATTGACGCCAAGCTGCCGGCTGCCGTAATAATCGAGCAGTTCCGACACGGTCCGGTATCGCACCATATCGCCTACCGACGGCCGATCCCCGTATTCGGCTTCGAGATGGTTGGCCAGCCGGATAATATCAACCGAAGAGACGCCCCTGTCGCCCAAGTTGTCCTCCGGTGCCAGGTCCGGCAAATGAAGCACGGTGCGAATCTCCCGCAGCATCGGATGCTCCGGCCTCCGGGTCTCGTCGACACGGGCCGGAGAGGGCTCGCTTGCCGCCAGCTCCAGCAGCCGCTTGCGATCGATCTTGCCGTTGTCCGTGGCGGGATATCGCTCGACGGCGACGATCCGCTCCGGCACCATATAATCCGGAAGCTCGTTCCGCAAGGCGCGCTTTGCCGCCGTTTCCGCGAACGTCTCCGGCCGTTCCCTGACGAAAGCGAACAGCTTCTTGCTGTCCATCCGTTCGCCGACCGGCAGGATAATCGGCTCGGCGAATCCGCAGCGGCGCAGAGCCGCCTCCACCTCGCCAATCTCGATCCGGTACCCGTTGATCTTCAGCTGACTGTCCTTTCGACCGAGGAATTCGATTGCGCCGTCCGGCATGTAGCAGCCATAATCGCCGGTATCGTAAACCCTCCGCCGCAGCTCGTCATGATAGAAGAAGGTCTGCCCGGTCAGCTCCGGCTCCTTCCAATACCCTTCGGCCAGCCCTTTGCCTGCGATGTGCAGCCGGCCCGGTACCCGATCCGGACAGGGCCTGCCGAACTCGTCCAAAATATGAAACGTCTGATTGGCCAGCGGGGAACCGTAAGGAATCGACCGCCATGCCGGATCGATGCCCGCTACCTCCCAGTAGTTGGACCAGATCGAAGCCTCTGTCGCCCCGCCCAGGCTTGTCAGATTAGCCCCGGGCAGCGTACGCGCCAGCTTGTCCGGCAGGCTCAGCGGAATCCAGTCGCCGGACAACAGTACATGCCGGATCGCGATATCGCCCGTATCGGCGGCGGAGCCGGTCAGCAAATAATCGACGTACATCCCGAACAAGGTCGGCGCCGAGTTCCACAAGCTGACCCGGTGACGCCGCGCCAGCCGATCCCAGCATTGCGGATCGATTCGTTCCGCCTCCGTCGGCAGAACCAGCGTTCCGCCGGCGGCAAGAAGCCCGAAAATATCGTAGACGGAAAGATCGAAGCTTAGCGACGAGACGCCCAGAATACGGTCCTCCGCGGTTACGTCCAGACGGCGGTTTACATCGGAGATCGTATTCCATGCGGCGCCGTGCGTGATGCAGACGCCTTTGGGCCGCCCGGTCGAGCCCGATGTATAGATCACATAGGCCAGATCCGAAGATTTTATATCCCTCTCTCGCCAAACGCCCCGCTTGCGGTCCATCTCCTGCGGCGTCAGCTCCGCGATGCCTTCCTCTTCTTCGAATATGCGGCTTTCGCCAACCAGCACCGCGATCCCCGCCTGCCGCAGCGTTTCCAGCGTTCGGCCGGGCGGCTGTCCGACAGGCAGCGCTGCGTAGGCCGCGCCAATCTGCAGAATGCCAAGCGCCGCGGCAATCTGATCGAACGATTTGCCCAACTGCAGCGCCACGAGGTCTCCCTTCCGCACTCCGCGCTCCTGCAGCAGCTCGGACACCTGGTCCGCCCGGGCAAGCAGTTCCCCGTAGCTGTACGTCCGGCCGGCGCAAATAACCGCCGGACTTCCCGCGCCGGCCGCCGCCCGATCGCGAATCCGTTCGTGCAGCAGCGCCTCCTCCATATCCCTGAACGTATCGTTCGCCCTCTCCTGCGTTTGCCGTTCGCGCTCGGTTCGCAGATCGGTCAACGTTTTCGACCAGAAGCTTTCCTCGTTCGCCGCACGGACAACCAATTCGACGTACTTCTCGAACATGGCGTCGACAAGTCCGGGCGGGAACACGCCGTCCAGCGTATCCCAGGACAGCATCACGCCGTCTCTGTCATGATAGACCTGATGATCCAGCCAAACCTGCGGCGTGGACGACATCGCCCACCCCATGCGGTCCAGGAAACCGTCCGCGGCTTCTCCGTTCAACTGCTCCATCCCCAGCGCGCTCGTAAATACAAAGGGATAGATGCGCTGGCCGGCGCTGTCTTTTTTGTTCAGTTCCCTGACAAAATCAATCGCGGAATAACGGCTGTGCGCCATATCCTCCCGCATTCGAGCCTGCACGGCAGCAGCGTTCTCCGCCGCCGCACCCGCCTCCCGGCGAATCTCGACCGCCATCAGCCGGGTGAAATCGCCGATCACCCGATCGATCTGCGGATGAACAGCGTCGCGATTAAAGACGGTCAGCATGACCGCGAACCGGCTCCCTCCGCCCCAAGCGGACAAGACTTCCCCATACAGGCCGAGCAGCGCCGCCGAAGGCGTCAATCGGCGCGCCGCCGCCGCTTGCTTGAACTTCGTCCACGCTTCCCGGTCCAGCCGGTAATGGCGCCTGACGAATCTTTTTGCGGCTCTGCCCGCCTCCGTCCGGTTGACGGGAATTTCCGGCGCCGACGGAAAATCGTCCGCCCGCCGCAGCCAATAAGCTTTGTCCCGTTCGTAATCGCCGCCGCGCCTGCATCCGTGCGCATATACCGCGTAATCCCTGTACGTCGTCTCCAGCTCCGGCAGCGATTCGCCCGCATACAAGCGATCCATGTCCCGCCAGAAAATATAAAGGCTCAGCGCATCGGCGATCAGAAAATCGACGCCGAAGTGAATCCGCCAGCAACCGCCGTCCAGCTCCGACAGCCGCATATCGAACATCGGCTGGCCCAGCGGCAGCACCTGGGTTGCCATGGTCTCCCGCACCGCCCGCAGGTGCTCCGGCAAATCCGGTATCGATGCCCGGCGGTACACGGTAAGCGGCAGCTCGACGGAGGGACTGATTTGCTGCCAGCCGTCCGGAGAAATGAGGCATCTGAGCATGCCGTGCCGCCGAACCAAAGCGCTCAGCGCCTGTTCGAACCGGCGCGGGTCCAGCTCGGGCACGTCGAATTCGAAGCTGGCATAGCAGCCGACGCCGCCCCATTCCATCTCGCTGCTGCGCCCGGCAAAATAAGCGTTCTGCACCTCGTTGAGAGGGAACGGCTCATATTGCGCCTCCGGATCGAAAGCCGGCGCGGCCGTATCTGCCGGGCCAGCTTCGGCCGCGGCGCCGAGAATCGCTTCCGCCCAATCCCGCACGGTGCAGCGGTTCAGCAGAACGCCCGGATCCAGCCGAACGGCCAGCTCCTGCCTCCAGGAAGCCGTCAATCTGGCCGCGGCGATGGAATCCACACCGAGCAGCAGCAGATTTTGATCCTCCGTCAACTCGCTCTCCTCCAGCTTGAGCTCGCGCACGAGCGAACGGCGAACGTATTCCTTTGCGGCTTCGGTATCGGCGATGAAGCGTACGGCAGGAACGGCGGGAGCGGAGAAGAAAGTCGTCTCCTCGACATTACCCCTCCGGTCTTCTCCTTCCGCCAGCCTCCTGTTCCCGCCAAGAGCCCGGCGCGGAATACCGTACCGTTTCTCGTCGAACCTGTAGTTCGGCGCCTTCATCCGGCAAGGGGCGGCCTCCGCGTACCATGCGCGCCAGCGAACGGCGGCGCCGCGAACATACAGCCGGTAGAGGGTGCGCTCCAGTCTTTCGGAATCCGCGGCCCCGGCCTCGTGGGAGAAGAGACATTCCGCCCGGTCGCCGCAGATTCGCTCAACCAGCGTCGACAGCACGGGAGCGGGGCCAACCTCCAGGAACACATGCTCCTCCGGTCTGGCAATCGACCGAATCCCGTCCATGAACTTGACCTCGGCCATGACGTGCCGGCTCCAATAGGTCCAATCGGCGATCTCGGCGCCGATCGGTCCGCCGGTTACATTCGACAGAATGGCTCTCGTCGGAGCCTGATAGCGGATATCGCGCGCAACCGCCCGGAACGATTCGAGCATCGGCTGCATCAACGGCGAATGGAAGGCGTGGGAAACCTGCAGAGGTACGCTGCGAATGCCTTCCGCGGCCAGCGCCGCGCAAATCTCGCTTACCTCCTCGCCGTCTCCCGAGATCACCGTCTGTTCGGGGCCGTTGACAGCCGCCACCGTCACTCGCCCCCGGCCTGCAAGTTTTCTCGCCACCATTTCCCTGTCCGCGGCGATCGCCGCCATGCCGCCGCCCTCCGACAGGGCGTACATCAGCTCCCCCCTTGCCGTTATGAGCTTCATGGCGTCCGCCAGTCCGAACACGCCGGCCACACACGCCGCCGCGTATTCGCCCACGCTGTGACCGATCATCAGCTCGGGCTCGATGCCGTAAGCGATCCACATGCGCGCCAGCGCGTATTCGACGGCGAACAGCGCCGGCTGCGTATAACGCGTTTCATGCAGACGGCCGCCGGGCGTGAACAGCAGTTCCGTCAAATCGCGGCCCGTCAACTTCCGGTAGCAGGCAGCGCACTCGTCCAGCACTTCCCGGAAAATGCGATTGTCGCGATAAAGTCCGGCGAACATCCCCGGATACTGCGAGCCTTGCCCTGTAAACAGGAAAACGACCTTCCGGACCGTTTTGCCATGCAGCATATCCGCGGGCGCCCTGCCTTCCAGCGCCTCGCGGATCGCCGCTCTCAATTTCTCCGGCGACTCGGCCCACAGGACGGCTCTCTCCGGCCAGTCGGCCTTGCCGCCGTTCTGACTGCGGGACAGATCCGCCATATCCGGGGGACTCGCTTCGGCGTTCGCGTCCAGGAAGTCCGCCATCGCCTCCAGTTGATCGCGAAGTCCTTTGCCGGTCACCGAGCTGAACTTGAAGGGGAACGGCTTGATCGCGTCTTCGCGGGAAGGCTCGGCCCGTTCGCTCAGACCGCGATACTGCTCGACGACGACATGGGCGTTCGTTCCGCTGAGACCGAAGGAGCTGACGCCGGCTACCCGCAGTCGGTTGGCAGACATTTTCCAGTCGATCGTCTCCCGCGGCACCTCCAGCGAAAGCTCCTCCCATTGAATATGAGAGGAAGGCTTCTCAAAACGCGGCTGGCCCGGAATTTGTCCATTCTCGACGGCCAGCACCGCCTTGATCAGACCTGCGATGCCCGCCGCCGCCTCCAAATGGCCGATATTCGCCTTCACGGTCCCTACATACAGCGGCGTCCGGCGATCCTTCGCCATCACCTGGCCCAAGGCGTTCAATTCAATCGGATCGCCGAGCTCCGTCCCCGTTCCGTGCGCCTCGATATAGCCGATATCGCACGAATCGATGCCGCTGCGCGCCCATACGCGCGCCAACAGCTTCTCCTGGGCCGGGCCGTAAGGGGCCGTCAGTCCGGAGCTCATACCGTCCTGATTGACGCCGCTGCCGCGAATGACGGCATGGATGCGGTCCCCGTCGCGCTCGGCATCCGACAGCCGCTTGAGGATCACCGCTCCGCAGCCCTCGCCGCGCACGGTTCCGTTCGCTTGCGCATCGAAGCTGCGAACGACGCCGTCGGGAGACAGAATATGGAGCGTCGACAGCAGCTCCGTCGTGGCCGGCGAATACAGCAAGTTGACGCCGCCGGCAATCGCCATATCGCAATCCCCGGCCGTCAGCCCTTTGCAGGCCTGATCCACGCACACCAGCGAAGAGGAACAGGCCGTGTCGATCGTAATCCCCGGCCCCTGCAAGCCGAACACATAGGAGACTCTTCCCGACAAAAAGGAAAATCCGCTGCCCGTCACATCCCCCGGCTCCAGCACCTGCCGCTGCTTGCTGTCTTCGAACAGCGCCTGCGCATAATCCGGCGAAGAGACACCGGCGTACACGCCCGTCGCCGTGCCTCGCAGCCGATCCGGCGGATAACCGGCGTTCTCCAGCGCTTCGTAACAGATTTTGAGGAACAAGCGATGCTGCGGATCGGTCCGCTCGGCTTCCTTGGGAGACATTCGGAACAGCCTGCAATCGAAGCTCTCGATATCCTCGGTCAAATACCCCGCCCTCCGCAAGGCGGGATGAGCCGCCAGCCGTTCCTCCCAGTCGCCGCTCCGCCTTGACGAAGGCGCGTCGCCGATCAGTTCCTTCTTTGCCAGAAGCGCCTCCCACAGTTCCGCCGGCCCGGCGATGCCGCCCGGGAGCCGGCAAGCCATCCCGATGACGGCGATCGGTTCGGACATCCCCGTCCGTCTCGCGTTCAGCTCCCGCTTTAACCGCCGAATCTCGGTGAGCGCCTGCTTGAGAACGCCGGCTCTCGATTCCGACGCTTCAGACATGATTCGTCCCTCCCAACTCGTATCTCAGACGCTCCAGCAGCTCGTCTTCCGAGAGATCGTCGAGCTCCGTATCCGAAGCCGTCTTTCTTTCCGCCGCCGCTTCGGGGCTGTTCCGACTGTCTGATGGAGCGGCCAGATGGCGGCTCATTTGGGTCACTGTATTGTAATTGAACAGCAGTGTCGCCGGGATGTGAACGCCCAGCGCCTGCTCCAGCGAATAGCGCACGGACAGCGACATGGCCGAGTTCAGTCCCAGCTCCATGAACGGCGCGTTCCGGTCGACTTCGTCCGCCGGAACAGCCAACTGCTCGGCGATCAGCCCGGCGATGAAATCCGCCAGCGCCGCTTCGCCGCCGTGCCGGTCGAGCGAGAGCAAGGGTTCGCTGTCGCTTCGGGAATCGACGCCGATCGCGCGATCCCATTCCCCGCTCAAATACATCGCCTTCGCCCGGCCGCGCCGGATTTTGCCGCTGGTCGTCCGCGGCACCTGCATCGGCGGCACAAACACGACGGTATCCACCATCAGCTCCAGCTCCCGAAGCACGCGCTGCCGAATCTGCCGCGCCCATCTGCCGCAGGCCGCGCCGCGGATCGCCGTCCGCTCCACCTCCTGGATGACGACGACGCGCTCCTCCCCCTCCTCCGTTTCGACGGAGAAGGCGGCGGCGCCATCCGGGCGCAGCGCGGGATCGGACAGGAACGAGATTCGCTCGATGTCCTGCGGGTAATAATTCATCCCCCGGACAATGATGAGATCCTTGATTCGGCCGGTGATATACAGCTCGCCGTTCGCGTCCCGAAAGCCGTAATCCCCCGTGCGCAAATACACGCGGCCGCTGTCCTCCTCGCGCCAGAAGGTCTGACTTGTCTCCTCCGGCCGGTTCCAATATCCTCCCGTTACGGAAGGACCGGCAAAGCACACTTCCCCGATCGCGCCGTCGCCCAATTCCTTCCCGTTCTCCGGATTTCGGATCGACAGCACATGCTCGTCCACCACATAACCGCTGCCGACCAGATGGACTTCCTCCGCCTCCTCCGACAGCTCCCGTATCGTCTCCAGATTTCCCCGGCCAAGGATGTTCACATGCCCGAGCCGGAAATCCCGCTTGTCCAGACGAAGCCAGCCGACCGGCTGGCCGGGACGATAGGTGGACACCGCGAGCGAAGCCTCCGCCAGACCGTAGCCCGGCGACAGCACGTTCTCTCGAAGGCCGAAGCGCTTCGCCGCCCGCTTGAATTTAAGCAAGGTCTCCAAGCGAATCGGCTCGGCCCCGCAGAACGCCCGCTCCAGCGTGCGAAGAGACAGCGCCTCGTCCTCCGTTTGCGCCGTCTCAAGCTGGTTCAGCCGTTCGGCCGCCAGCTCGTAGGCGAAATTCGGCGCGCCCGTGTGGGTTCCCCCATAGCGGGAGATGGCCCGCAGCCAGCTCAGCGGCTGCTGCATGAAGTCGTTGGGCTTCATCAGAATGACCTTGAAGCCCGAATAGATCCCCTGCAGAATACCGATGATCAAGCCCATATCGTGGTAGAACGGCAGCCAGCTCACCATTACGCTCCGCTCTCCGAAGTCGAACTTGCGCTCCAACTGCTTCAGGTTGTTCAGCAAGGACAAATGCGTAACCCTTACGCCCTTGGGGTCGCTCGTAGAACCGGACGTATACTGCAGCAGGGCAATCTCGCCCCGGGCCGGGGCAGCGGCCGGCAGCCCCCTCTCTTCTTCGACCCGCGTCGAAAAAACGGGCAGAGCGGACAGCACGCTTGAGCCGCTTATAATCCCTTGCAAAGACTCGGCCGACGCCTGATCGGCGAGCAGGCAGCTTGCCCCGCAATCGGCCGCGATTTTCTCCCATCGCTCCAGCGATTTGTGCCGGCCGGGCATGTTGACGGGGACGGGAATGACGCCGATGCGCAGGCAAGCCAGAAACGCCGCGATAAATTCGAGGCCCTGAGGGAACATCAGCAAGCAGCGGTCTCCCTCGGCCAGACGCCGCGCGGCAAGCGAATCGGCAAGCGCGGACACGTCCGCATACAGCTGCGAATAGGTGATCTCGGACAGGCGGAAGCGGCTGTCCAGCATCCCGTACGCGATCCGGTCCGGCGTGAGCCGCGCCCGCGACTGCAAAATAGTAACGATGGAATCTTCGGTTGACCGGTTATCCCTGTCGCTCATTATTACGTTCTCCTTCCCGTATTCAAGAACGGTTTACCGCCGCAGCGCCTCGCCGATCACCGCAGCCAGATTGCCGGCATTGGGCTCGGCCTCGATGCAGGTATAGTGGTTGCCGGCAATCTCCCGAACCGTGAATTCTCCCAGACAGACCTCCTGCCAGAATCCCAGCGTCATCTCGTTCGTACCCGGCAATAAGGTAAAGGGCTCGTTTGCCAGCAGGAAGCGAATATCCCCCGGGTAGGGCAGCGGCGTGAAACGGGCGGATTGCAGGCTTTGGCGATAGACCTTGAACAAGCCCTCGGCCATCTCGACCGGCATACGGTTGCCGCCGGAGACGGACATCGCGTTGACGTAGCCGGCAAAGCGCTCCCTTCTCGACATTCCCTCCAGCCTTCGGAAAAGTTGGCCGACGCGGTTCAGCGCGTTGTCGCCTCCGATGTCAAGCGAGGAGCCGGCAGGCACGCTGCGGCCGTTCGCTTCGAAAATATGGCGAAGCCCGTCCACGAACTCGTCCGGGGTCACGCCGGTGAAGCCGGCCTGTTCAAGCGAGATGTTCAGGTTCGGCACGAACAGCGACTCGATCACCAGGTCGTCGGCGATATCGTACGGCACCGGATGACTGTCCACCAGCACGAGATCCGTTACGCGAACGCCGTTTTCCAGCAGACGACGGGCCGTCTCGACGGCGATGAGGCCGCCCAGGCAATAGCCGATCAACTGCATCTCTCCATGACCGGTCGCCGCCAGCCGCTTCGCGTAATCGTCGGCCAGCTGCCCGATCGTCTCCGCGGGCTCCAGCGAGCAGTACAGCTCGGTATCCTTGATGGTAATGCCGACGACCGGTCCGGCCTGCTGCTCCTTCAAATGTCCAAGCAGCAAATGGAAGCAATTCATCGTCCCCAATCCGGCATGGAATACGACTCTGAGCGGTCCCTCGCCATCGCCGCCGTAGAAGGTCAGCACCGCGTTGCTCCCCTCGTCCTCCCGGGTTCGGTCGCCGGGCGCGGGAGCGTCTCTGTCCCCGGCGGTCTGCGCCTCGGTTATCCGGGCGCGAACAAACGTCGCCAACGCATCCACGGTCGGATAATTCAGCATCTGCCGGAGCAGAGCGTCGAAAGGAATGTCGACTTCATATGGCGCGGCGGCGAGCCATTCGCGCAGCTTGCCCGCGGCCTGGGCCATAACAAGCGAATCCGCGCCGACCTCGTAAATATTACGGGAAGCTTCGAGCGTTGGGCGGCCAAGCGCATCCGCCCATATCTGGAGCAGCCCCGCGAGCAGCGGATCGCTTGCGCTAGGAGACGAAGCTGCGCTTGACGAAACGGAGAGCTTCCTTCGCCAGCCGGCGAGCGCCTTCCGATCGACTTTGCCATTGCTCGTCAGCGGCAGCGAATCGGCGACCCGGAGCTCGGCGGGAATCATATAAGCAGGCAATCGGTCGGCCAGGAAGGCCGTCAATTCCATCGCCAGCTCCTCTTCGCGCATTCCTTTGCCGTCCGCTTCTACGACCGCGAACAGCGCGCGGGCTTCCCCCTCGCCGACGATCAGCGCAACCGCGGTCTCGACGGCAGGATGCCGCTGCAGCGTCGCTTCGATCTCGCCAAGCTCGATGCGATGGCCTCTCAGCTTGATCTGATGATCCTCGCGGCCGAGGAATTCGATCTCGCCGCCGGGCCGGTAACGGCCCAGATCTCCGGTACGGTATAACCGCTGTCCGTCGGCGGGATGACTAACGAAGCTCCGGGCGGTGGCGTCGGCATTCCCGTCGTACCCCAGCGCCAGTCCCGCGCCGGCGATGTACAGCTCGCCCGTCACCCATACCGGGCAATCCCGCATCGCTCCGTCCAGCACGCGGAAAGACTGGTTGGCCAGCGGCAGACCGTACGGAATGCTCGCCCAATCCTCCGGCAGGCCGTTGCAGAGATGACAGATCGACCAGATGGCCGCTTCGGTCGCGCCGCCCAGACTGACAATCTGCGCGCCCGGCAGCCGGATCGCCAGCCTGTCCGGCAAGGACGGCGGTATCCAGTCTCCGGACAGCAGCGCCAGGCGAAGCCGCGGCAGACGGCATGCCGAATCCGCGTTCAGGTAAGCCTCCAGCATCGTCATCAGCGCCGGCGCGGAATTCCATACCGTCACCCCGTGTCTGTTCATCAGCTCCGCCCAATGGGACGGATCGGTCTGACGGTCGGCCGAGGGAAGAACAAGCGTGCCTCCGGCCGACAGCGTACCGAAAATGTCATAGACAGACAGGTCGAAGCCGAGCTGTGACAAGCCCAGAATCGCGTCGCTTGCACCGATTCGGAAGCGCCGATTTATATCCTCGATTGTATTGACGGCCGCGCGATGGGTCATGACGACTCCCTTGGGCAGCCCGGTCGAGCCGGACGTGTGGATAATATAGGCGGGCCGATCGGGATCTCCCTCGGCCACCAGCGCATGGACTGCCGGCGATTGAAGCCGATCCGCCGCGATGACGGAGACGGAGGACGGCCATCCCTCTCCCTTTTGTCCCTCGGATGTCAGCACATACCGAACCTTCGCTTGTTCGAGCAGGGTCAGGCGGCGCGCTTGCGGCTGCGTCCTATCGATAGGCACATACACGGCGCCCGCGAACAGCGTCGCAAGCACCGCCGCCACCTGGCAGGACGACTTCTCCATTACGATGGCGACTCTGTCCCCTTCGCGGCAGCCGGCTTCCTTCAGCTTCCCGGTTATGGCGGACGTTCGCAGCAGCAGTTCCTCGTAAGTGACCTGTCCCTCGTTGTCAATAACGGCCGTCCGGTTCGGAGCCTCCGCCGCTCGCTTCAGCACCCCGCCGTGCAGCAGGCCATCGGAAAGGGGAGCCGCCGTAGCGTTTACCCGCAGACGTTCCTGCGTCTGCCATGCCGGCAAGGGCACGGCCTCCTCCTGGTCCCAGGCTCGATCGGAATCGGCCAGCGAATGCAGCAGCCGCTCGAACGCGCCGAACATATCGTCCATCATCCCGGAAGGGAACACGCCGTCCCGGATGTCCCAATTGACCTGCAAGCCGAACGGCCCGTCCATCGCCTGACAATCGACGAACACCTGCGGCGTCTGGCTGATCCCTTGATGGCCCTCTCTGCCTATCAGCCGGTTCTCCTCCGTCGGCTCGACAAGCCCGATCGCGCTGGTGAAGACGATCGGCATGAGCGCGGCCTCGCGGCCGCGCCTGTGGGACATCTCCCGCAGCACTTCGACGCCCGAGTACAGCCGATGATCCAGATCCGCGAACAGCTGTCCGTTGACGGCTCTGGCCCGCTCGCCGAAGGGGAGGGCGGCGTTCCAATCTACCGCCAGCAGGCTGACGGACGTGAAGTCGCCGACGATCGCCCGCACCTCGGGGTGCAGCGGAAGCCGATTCAGAACGGTCAGATTCAGGCTGAAGGCTCTGCTGCGGCTCCAGCGCTCGATAACGGCGGCATACGCCGTCATAACCGCTGCGGTCGGCGTCAGACCGCGCCGCTGCGCCTGCCGCTTGAAGTTGCTCCAACGGGAGGCGTCCAGTTGAAGCGAGCGCCGCGTGAAGCGCGCTTTGCCGAAGCGGCTGTGCGCGGGAGCCAGCGGCAGATCGGGAGCCGAAGGCAATTCGTCGAGGCGGCGCAGCCAGTACTCCTTGTCCGCCGCGTAAGCGGCGCTGTCCCGCAGCCGCCGCTCGGCCAGCATATAGTCGCGGTAGCGAAGCGTCAACGGCGGCAGTTCCTGCTCCGGCCGGAAATACAACGTCTCGAACTCCGCCAGCAGCAGCCAGATGCTCGCCCAGTCGGCAATGAGAAATTCAATGGAGAAGTGCAGCAGGGCATGGTCCGGCATAGCGGTGAGTGCCACGCCGAAAAGTGGCCAGCGCTCCGTGTCGTAGATCCGCCGACCCATCTCTTCGCGGATATTCCCAAGCTCCGCTTCCGCCCGGGACTCGTCCCAGCCGCGCGCGTCGGCGAAAGCGACCTCGAAACGGGGAACCTTCTCGAGCACCTGCTGGGAGCCGTCGCGTCGAATGACCGCCCGCAGCATATCGTGGCGGTCGACAAGACGATTCCATGCCGCCTCGACGCGCGCCGGGTCCAGGCTCGGATAGTACAGCTCCAGATAAATGTGACAGGCGACGCCTCCATATTCGAACGCCTCGTTCCGGCCGAGCAAATAGGCGGCCTGAACGTCCGTCAACGGGAAGGGCTCGTACTTGGCCAGCGGATGCGGAATGACGGCCGAAGACTGCGCCTCCGAGCGAAGCCAGGTTAGCACGGACGCTTTGTTCTCCTTCAGCGTCTGCAGGTCGGAAGGCGTCACGACTCCTTTCGGCGCTTTGTACCGCAGCGAGCCTCCTTCCTCCCATAGCGTTGCGCCGTCTCCGCGAAGACGCGCGAGAAATTCGCCCGCATGAAATTCATAATTGGTTGTCATCGTTCATTCTCCTCTTTTAATGAAGGAATGCGACTCGCCGGGTGACCTGCCGGAACCATCAGCGCGCCGTGCGCAAGCGCGGGATCGAGCCGCTCCCGCAAGCCGTGCACGCCGACCTCGATCACGCCGGAGTTCCCCGAAGTTTCCGCGATCAGCCATTCATCCCCGGGCGCCAGCTTGCGAAGGTGGCTCGCGCCGGCCTCCGGCACGCCGTACCTGACCCACGCGATCCCGGACGCTCCATTCGGATGGGCAATGCGGTCGGGACGCTGCGGCGGATCATAATGGGATACGACAAAAGGCAGGCCGGCAGGCTTCGGAACGAACAGGCTGTACTTGACGATTTGCCCGTCGGGGCGAACCCGCTTGCCGTTCATGATTCGGGAAGCGGCGATGCCGAGCCGTTCCGCCTCCTCCCGGACGCGCTGCAGCTCCTGGCGATTCGCTTCCGCGCCGCTTCGTTCCGGGAGGGCGTTCCGGACAGGCTCCAGCGCCACATCGCACCACCCCTTGTCCGCTTCGGACCAGCTGTGCCAGCGGCTCCCCGCCGCCTGTCCGTAAAACCAGCCCAACGGATGCCTTAAATAGGCGGCCGCCCGGGGAATCTGGAACAGTTCGACGAACGGTCCCCGTTCGAACCAGAGCAAGGCATTGTGCGCCCGCGCCGGGTCGCTGCCCCACGTCACGTTAAAGCCGAGCTTCTGAAAATCTCTCACAGCGTCGGCAATACGATTTACTTTGCATAGAATGTGGCTGCACTTAAGCATACGTCCCCTTCCTCACCGCAAATAATTTTTGTCCCAACGGCGCCAGCGGATGATCGTCGGCGGGGAACGTCAGCACCTCCGCGGCGCCGGCCCTGCGAAATACATCCTGCCATTGGGAAGCAGACATAAAGGTGGTTTGCGAGCGTGCCCGATCGTCTTGCGGCGGCGTCATCATGAACGCTTGCGAGATCAGAATTTCCGGAAATTCGCCGACCGGCTCCGTTAGCAGCAGCCAGCCGTCCGGCACGAGAAGCTCCAGAATGCCGCGCACCGTGCGATCCGTATCCTGCGCATTGTTCAAAACGCCCGCCGCCACTACAACATCCGCGCCTGACGCCTCTATCCCTTGATCTTCCAAACGAATATCGATATCGGCAAGCTCGTATCGCATCCAAGGGTAACGGCTGTAACGTGACTGCGCGGCGGTAAGAAAATAGGAAGAGACATCCGTGAACAAATAGTTTAATGGGAACGGCTCCGGCGCGGCCTGCCATCTGGCAACAATCGCATCGGTGGTCGCGCCCGTTCCCGCGCCAATCTCCACCAGGCGCAGCGCAGACCGCTTCCGCAGCGCGGCAATCCGCGCCACGGCTTCCGCTACCGACTGATTGAGATAACGGGCCGTAACCGTCTCCCGATACAGCGCGTCGGCATAGTCCATCTTCCCTTCGGGGAACAGCAGCAGCGCGGCCTGCTGCTCTCCGCTCATCAATTGCGGCAGCCGCCGGGCGTTCTCGATCAAGTAGTCCATCGTTAGCGGCGAGCCCAGCTTGCCGTCCCATGCCGCCCGCACCGCCTGCCAGCGCTCGTCGAGTTCGCCCTCGAGCACGATTTCCGTACCGGAAAATCCGCCTTCGCGCCGCTTGATATAGCCGCGCTCCGCCAAGAGGCCAAGCCAGCGCATAATGACCGAATGATGGCGGGGCGACACGTTCGCGGCGGACAGAATCTCCGCAATGCCATACGTGCGCTGGCTGTCCGTCAGCGTCCCCTGCGCTTGCATCGCGTTTAACATCGAGCCGAACACCGCCGTATGCAGCTTCTCGATAAAATCGCCGACCTGCTCCGATCCGATTCCCCTCAGCTCGATGTCGGCCGGCGCCGTGCAGGAGGCGAGCTCCTGTTCTTCGCCTGCTTGACCGGGACCAATCTCGTCCGGCACCGCCGACGCCGAGGCTCTCAGCAGATGGATCGGCAGCGGCTGATGACCCAGGCCCGGCCGCAGCGTCGGATAACCGATCGCCGCGGTCAGCTCGTGCCACTGGCTCGCGCACAGCAGCTCCTGCGCGGCTCTGCGCTCGGCTTCGGAACGATCCGTAATTGCGTCGCCTAGTTCCGTCAGATCTCGCGCGATCGCCTGCGGCCACAGCTTTGCCAGAAGATCGCCGTAGCTGAAAGTATTTCCCGAGCCGAGCGTCTCCGTGCTATGCTCCCGCATATAATCCGGCGCGGCTCCCGAAAGCTCGCCCAGTGTATAAGAAGCGTCGGGAACGTGCAGTCTGGGCCGCCAAACGACCGGTCCGTGCGTATCGGTCAGCGACAGGCTGCCGCCCGCAAAGCCGATCGCCGCTTGGTGCAGCAGATGCAAATAGTTGTCCGGGTCTTCCGGATCGACCTCGTTATGCACGCGCAGCACGGCCGGGACTTGCCCGATCTTCCCTGTCAGCACGCGAAAGGGCCCCTCCTGCGGACCGGCGGCCGCGGTTGACCAGGGACGTATCGAAGGCAGCGCCTGGGCCAGGATATGAACCATCGGATACGATACCTGGGAAGCGAACGCCGCATCGATATAAAGCGGCTCTTGCCGCTGCAGCGCAGTCCGCGCCGCGGCGATAAACCGCCTGACGGCAGGCAGGTGAACGTACAGATCGCCTGTGCGAAAGACCGCGCCGCGCCGGCGGGCCGCTCGCAAGCACAACGCCAGGTCCTTGTGATGGATCGGCTGCTCCTGCATGACATGAATGCCCCGTTCGAGCAGCGCAAGGGACAGCTCCGTCCCCTGGCCGCCCATCACGCCCGATCTCAACACGACGCAGGCGGCGTCGATATCGTCCGGAAGCTGCTCGATCCCGGTATAGAGCGGAACGCCATAATAAGCGGCGCACCGTCTGGAGCGATCGCTGCCCCTGGCCAGCAGGCCGGCCAGTTCGTAGCGATCCGGCAGCAGGGCGAGCGCCTCCAGATAAAATTGTCCGAACGTGGACCCGCAGACGATAACCCGCCATTTCTTGTGTGTCATATTTCCCCCTCTTCTGTCTCCATCATCTCGGCGACGGAGCGATTGATCACGGTCCAGCGCGTCGAACGATCCTCCCTGAGCCGCCTTGCCACCGGTTCGGGATCGGGAATACCGGCAAGCGGTCTTACGCCCGCGGGAATTTCTCCTTCCAACACGGCTCTTGCCGCGGCCGCAGCCGTCCGGCCGGTCATCGCCGCCGGTCTGTCGGCCTGGACGAGCAGCGTGCGCGTACACTCCGTCCCCGCTGCGCGGCCGGCCAACTGCACGATCAAGTGCAAATAGGGACTGCGTCCGGCCGAATCCAGCGCCGTCGCCTCGCACAGCCGTCGCACAGCCGTCCCGGGCTCTGTCGCGAATTGCGCCCGCGCCTCCTCCAGAACGCGCGTCGTCGCCGTTCCGTCAACGGCAATATGCCATTCGCCGTCCCGAAGCGACAGGGTCGAGGCCACCTCTTCCGCTTCCTCGTCCATATAGGGGTACAGCGCGATGTCTCGCGACCAGCCGGGAAGAGCGACGCCGGACCGGCGCTGCGCCGCTGACGGACGGCGAGCGCCGTCCCGCCATGCCGCCAACGGCTCGTTGGCTCCTCCCGCAATGCCCGCAAGGTAGTCTTCCGCCGCCGAAGCGGTGAACCGGTCCAACGAGCCCATGCAATACCACAGCGAATGTACCGTGTCGTCGAAGGTGCCTGCCAACCATCGCGGAAGCAGTCCCGATAAGCCGGGAGAGGCGCCGGCGGCATACAGAATGACTCTGTCCGTCGCTTCCGCGCGCATCTCCCGGAACATCGGATCGTCGCCGGCATCCACATAATGGCACCCCAGGGATGCGCATAGACGGGCGACACGCGCGGAGGCACGATGCGAGGGGCCCGCGCAGTTCAGCACCAGTTCGCAGTCCGCGGCGAACGCTGCCAGACTGCGGGCATCCTCCAGATCGAGCTCCCTCCATTCCGCTTGCGGCAGCGCATCCCCGAGCCTCGTCCTTGCCTCTGCGGGATTTCTGCCGCCAATCCTCAGAGGACGTTTGTCCCACTGCGCTAGCGATTTTACCGCTTCCAGTCCGACATCCCCGTAACCGCCTATAATGCCGATCATATTTCTCCTTCCTCCAGCGCTTCCGCAACGGGAGCTCTGCCGTGCGCCAAAGGCTCGAGGACGGCGGCCACCCGCTCCAGCGTCGGCGCTTCAAACAGCTGGCGCAGCGACAGATCAATCCCGAAGCTCTCCTTCGTTTCCGCCAGAAACCGCGTCGCCAGCAAGCTGTCTCCCCCGATGGCGAAGAAGCTCGATTCGCGGCCGATCGTATCGCGCTTGAGCAGCCGCCGCCACATATCCGCCACCGCCCGCTCCATTCCGTCGCGCGGTTCGCCCCCTTCGGCGGCGTCCATTTGAGAATGGAAGAGCTCGGAGACAGCTTTGCGATCCACCTTCCCGTTGGCGGTGAGCGGAAGCTGTGGCACAATCTCGATCCGCTCCGGCAGCATGTGGGCCTGCAGCAGACCGGCAGCGAAGCGAAGCAGTTCCTCCTCCTTCAGCTCCGGTCTTGACGCCGGACAGTCGGCTTCGAGACAGAAGGAAGAGGAGCCCGCGATCGGCAGCGCCCGCACCTGACGGAGACCGGCTTGCCGCAGCAGCTTGATCCATGCCTCTTCCGGCAGCATCGGGCTGCGAGCTTGGCGGCGGCTGTCGTCGAACTGTGCGAAGCCCTTGTCCAATACGGCGGAGGTCACGATCGCAATCGGCGTCAGCTCCCGCTGCTCCAAGGCCGCCACCCTGCCGCCGCGGCGCGCCAGCATGGCGGCGACAGCCGTTCCTTCGCGCGGATCGCGGTAACGGTGCAGAGAATGGACAGCCGCCACAACATCGAAAGCATAGCGAAGCGAGGATGGCACCCGATTCTCTGGCAGGCGGTGGAATTGCACATCATACGGCAGTGAAGACAGCCGCTCTCTTGCCGCTTCCAGCAGCGACGGCGCGGTATCCAGCAGCGTAAGCTTGATTTCATCCGGCGTCAGCTGCTCCAGCAGCGTCTTTGCCGCGATACCGCCGCGGCCGCCAAGCAGCGCAACCTCGGCGGGGCGTCCGCAGGCGGCATGCATCCGCTTTACGGCGGCCGCGATCATCGCGATGCCGGCGGTTGTGCCGGTATCGCGCGCCGCCAGCCGTTCCGGTGCCAACAAATCATCCTCCAGCAGCACCGATGCCGGCAGCTCTCCTCCGATGATCTGCCGATAATCAGTCGTCCGGCGGAACAGCCGTCCGGCAATTTGCTCCGCGAGCGGCAGCGCTTTGTCGCTTCCGTCTTCCCCGTCTTCGCTCGCAAGCTTGCAGGCTTCCGCATAACGCAGCGTCTCCGGCAATCTTGAGCCGCCGCGGATCTCGCCGCTGCGTCCGCACACGACAATCTGGCGCTCCTCGAGCCATGCAAGCCACAGCCGGAGCAAGGGCGCGTACTCCTCCGCCACGCGCAGCGTTTCCGCCATTCGTCCCGGGCCTGCCGGGTCGTCCTGACCTTCGGCCAGCAGCAGAACCTCCGCGATGAAGGCCTCGACGATGCGCGCCTGACTCTC
Organism: Cohnella cellulosilytica; assembly: GCF_042431195.1. Taxonomy (NCBI): domain Bacteria; kingdom Bacillati; phylum Bacillota; class Bacilli; order Caryophanales; family Paenibacillaceae; genus Cohnella; species Cohnella cellulosilytica. Next base: position 9,080 of record NZ_JBHMDN010000041.1, on the reverse strand, counting down.
CCATTCCGCGCCTCCGGCCTCTTGGTTCGCCTGAGCAGCGATGCGGAGCTCCCCCGCTTCCTCGACCGGCCCCGGCTCGCCGCCAACTGCCGGGACGACGACCGCCACGAGCTGGCTTGCGCCCGAATCGGCGACCGCCGCCACCGCTTGGCCGACGCCGGCATGCCGGCGCAGCGCAGCCTCGATCTCTCCCGGCTCGATGCGATAGCCGCGCAGCTTGATCTGCCGATCCGCTCTGCCCAGAAACTCCAGCGTGCCGTCAGGCCAATAGCGTCCCCGGTCACCCGTGCGGTACCAGCGCTCTCCGCCGGCTTCGACGAAGCTGGCGGCCGTCAGCTCGGGCCTGCTCAGATAACCTCGGGCTACGCCCGCTCCGCCGATCCAGAGCTCCCCGGCCACCAGATCCGGACAATCGCGCCCTAACCGATCGACCACCCGATAGAGCTGATTGCTCAACGGTCTGCCGTAGGGAATCGAACGCCACGACGGGTGAAGACGCCTAACCTCGAAATAATTCGACCAGACAGCCGCTTCCGTCGCTCCCCCCAGCGCGATAAAACGACAGTTCGGAGACTTGGCCCGCAGCCGATCCGGCAGCTCCAATCCGATCCAGTCGCCCGAAACGAGCGCTAACCGCAAGCTTGCCAGATCGCCGCTCTCATTCGCAGCCGCTAGCAGCATATCGAGCAGCGCCGGCACGGAATTCCACACGGTCACCTTCATGCGGCGAACGAGCCTCGTCCAGACGGCCGCTTCCCTTCGGATTCCTTCGTTCAGCAGGACAACGCCTCCGCCGACCGACAGCAGACCGAACAGATCGTAGACCGACAGATCGAATTCGAGAGACGAGACGGCGAGAACGTTGTCCGTCTCCCGGACAGCGAATTTCCTGTTGATATCCTGAATCGTATTCCAGGCGGCGCGATGCGTGATCTCCACCCCTTTGGGCTCTCCGGTCGAGCCCGACGTGAAGATGACATAGGCCAGCGCATCCGTCGCCGCGACTCGAGGAGCCGGCAGAGGCTCCATATTTTCCGGCTCGCCGAACCGAATGCCGGACAATCGCTCCGACTCGGATAGTTGGGAATAATCGGAATCCTCCAGCAGAATGTGGCGAATAGAGCCGATTCGATAAATCCGCTCGCGCCGTTCGGACGGCTGATCGGGATGAACGGGGACATATGCCGCGCCGGCCGCGAGCACCGCAAACACGGCTGCGATCTGTTCCGGTCCCCTGGGCAGCTTGACGGCAACCCGTTGCTCAGGCCCAACGCCTCTTGCGATCAAACGAGCGGCCAGGCGCAGCGCCTTGTCCGCCAGCTCGCCATACGACCAGGAACGGGAGACGCCGCCCTCCTCCCACAACAGCGCCGGACGCTCCGGCGTCTCCTTCGCTTTGGCAAAAAAAGCGGCATGTATCGGCGCCTCCGCAAGGAACAATGCCGTAGCGTTCGCTTGATCGCGTACGGCCCGCTGCTCTTCCGGCAATCCGTCCGGCAGACGCTGCGTCCATTCTTCCGTCGCCGTCCATATCAGCAGCTTCACATAAGTCTCGAACATCGCGCCCGCCTGCTCCCGCGGCATCCGATCTTCCGCTCCGGCCCAGATTAACCGGAGTTCTCCGTCCTGCTCCTCCGCCCGGCAATTCAGCCATACGACCTCCTGCCTCTCAAGGCAGGCAATCGGCTGCAGCACTTCCTCCTCCGTTCCCTGCCATGAACGCCCTATGGAAAATCGAACGACCGCGTTCCCGTCTTCCCCGTCGGCATCATACCCGCTCTCGCCGTCCGCCGATAACTGCGCCTCGAGCGCACGGCACAAATCCTGGAAGCTCTCCGTCCCGTCGGTCTTCCATCGCATCGAAGACACAGCGGCTTCTCCCTGTCCGCTGCCGGAATCCGTAGCAGGGCTGCCCGCTCGGGCCGCATCCACCAGAAGGGTCCATGCTTCGCCACCATTCCATCTGCCCATGACTTCTCCCAGAACGGCCAGCAGCGGCGACAGCGGCGACAGGCTTTGCCGCAGGGCTTCGTCCCGTATTTTCCGCCAATGATCCGTACCCATCCTGTATTCCCGACGAACCCGCAGACGATCGCCCAGCCCCCCAGCCAGCAGCGGCAAAGAATCGGCAGCTGAACCCGCAGGAGCCTGGGCGAACACGACACTTGCGCTTGACCTATCGGACTCCTTAAGCAACATTATCCAAACACCTCATTCCCGGATTTATGACGGCCAAAAACGCAGAATCACCTCTTTAATGATAATGATTATCATTATCAAGTTTATTTGTGCTAAAGATTACCAAATTGCTTGATCTATGTCAACGCTTTTTTCAATGTAACAAATACGATCTGAAAATCGATACCCGTTCAAGACAAACGCATACTCGCTCGGGACAAATCCGCTTTTTCCTTATTGCCTGGGCATCGGGCGCGCGGTATGCTTCAAGTCAAAAGCGGAGTGTTCCCGGACTCGATGGCCGGATCGGAGGACTAATTAACGATCTCTGTTTTCACTATGGAAGAGTCAACGATCGAGGGGTTCGGAGGGTTTGAGAGATTTGAAGGCTCGAGAAGCTTGGAGGTTCACGGAATCCGCACGGTTGACGGATTCGAGGGCGAGCTTAAGTCCATTCAACTATCCATCGAGCGGGGGGCAAGTCGTCGTTCGTATAGAAGTCGGCTTCGGATGCCTGAAGCCAGCGACACCGCCGTCGGGAGACAGCGGTGTCGGATGGTCGATGTATACAACAAAATCCGATGCGGACTTTTACGCCGGTTGAAAGAGCTTACCCGGAATCATGTAGTTCGGATAATGGCGACGAAACAGCGGAGACTCGCGCGATAAGGCCGCTCTCCAAGCTGCTAATCGACCCGGCGGGGCGGGGCCGAGAGCTTGCGGTATTCGCTTGGCAACAACCCCCTGCTTCTGCGGAAAGCGCCGGAAAAATTGCTGGCTTTCTGGTAGCCGACCATTTGCGAGATTTGCCAAATGCTGTAGTCCGTGCTGGCGAGCAGGTGCTCGGCATGGCCCATCCGTTTGCGGTGCAGGTAATCGAATACGGTGCAGGCGTATCCCTGCTTAAACGTGTATTTCAGCTTGGTCGCGCTCATGCAGGCCATTCTGGCCAACGAGTCGAGCTGGATGTCCTGCATGAAATACTCGTCGATGTATTGTTTGACGGCGGCAAGACGCTCCATATCCTGGGGAGACACTTCCCGCGGCGATGCGGACTCGCGTCTCTCCTTGGTCTTGTGCACAATCAGCGAGATCGCCTCGCCCACCTTGCTTTCGTAGAAGAGCTTCGCGGCGATGCCCGTATGCCTGCACGCTTTGATCTGCCGCAGCAACAGCAGCAATTCGGGAAAATCGACAGAGCCGTCCACGCTCCGGAAGGCTTCCCGCGGGTCCTCGTACTCTCCGGGATAACGTTTCTGCAAATAGTGGCGATAGTATTCCGGCATGATCATAATCGACGTGCACCGGACGGGAACGTTCTTGTGGTACACGGCCCGGTACACATTGTGGTGGCCGATATGTCCCTTGATGCTGGAGCTCGTCAAGCGCTTGTACGGACTTAGCTCCTCGCCCGATATGGAGTCGAAACAGCTGACGCTCACATAATCCGGCTGCGGATATTCCATGAAGAAGTCCTCGTAGACGACGAAGTCCTGTATCGAAATGGCAAACAGATTCTCGCAGGAATACAGCCAGTAGCAGCCCTTGCCCAGCTCTTCGGGAATGACGTAACAAGTGCCTGCCGGATTGAAGCCGCAGCACGCTCCGTCGCGAGTCAAACCGCGGGGAATCAGAAACGAGTCAAACAGTTCGGCTTGAATATCCTTCATCGTTTATCTTCCTTATCCACCTTGGAAATTTACACATAATGTAACATTTTGTCCGCAAACAGGCAACCATTCGGAACTGCGAATTTCGAGGAGGAAAACGCCTCTATGGAACAATTACTGAACGTCTATTCCTATGCCAAACAATATAGAAAAAGCATGTATTCGTCTATCCTGCTGCTGTCGGCAAGCGTCATTCTGGCAATCGTCCCCTATTATCTGGTCTACCATATGATCATGAGATTTACGGGGGAGGGCTCTCTCTCCATCGCCTATTTGGCCGTTATGTCGGGCCTTGTGTTCGTCAGCCTGGCGCTGCGGACGCAGACGCATCACATGGGCTTATCCGCCTCTCACCGTCTGGCCTACGATACGCTCATGGGCATGCGGAAGCGAACGGCCGACAAATTGCGGATGATGCCGATGGGAACGATCGGAAAGCACGGCACGGGAAGCCTGAAAAAAAACTTCGTCGAAAATATCGAAGACATGGAGATCATTTTGGCGCACGCCGTACCTGAAGGCATCTCCAACCTGCTGACGGTCGTTATCGTGACCGGCGCGCTGTTCGCGCTGGACTGGCGGATGGCGCTGCTGTCGCTGGCCGTTCTGCCGATCGGCCTGATCGCGGTAGGTTTTATGATCAGAGACGGCATGCAGAGAATGGGTCCCTACTATCAAGCGTCCAAAGAGATGAACGAGACGATTATCGAATACATCTCCGGAATGGAAGTCATCAAAGTGTTTAACCAAACCGCCTCCTCCTTTCAAAAATACCGCGCCTCGGTGGACAATTACAAAAAATATACGCTGGATTGGTACAAAGTCTCGTGGACTTACCTGACCGTTTACAGCATTGTTCTGCCCTCGACGCTGCTGTTCGTCCTGCCGTTCGGAACTTTGTTCTATACGAACGGCTCTCTGACGCTCGGCACCTTCGTCCTGTCCATCCTGCTCGCCATGAGCCTGGGAGTGCCTTTGATGCGGCTGGTCGAATTTCTCCCTGTCTTCCCGCAGCTCAAGCAGAAGGCGCAGAAAATCGAAGAATTGTTCGCGGAACAAGAGCTTGCGAGCGGCGCGCGGTCAGCGGTGCCGGAATCTTGCAGCGTCTCGTTCCGCCATGTGAGCTTTGCTTATAAAGACGGAGTCGACGTGCTGCATGATATTGCCTTCACGGCGCGGCCCAACACGGTGACGGCTCTCGTTGGCGAATCCGGCTCCGGCAAGTCGACGCTGGCCAAGCTGCTGGTTCGATTCTGGGACGTTCGCGAAGGCGCCATCGAGATCGGCGGCGTCGACATCCGGGAATACTCCTTCGAAGCGCTGATGAACGCCATCAGCTATGTATCGCAGGATATCTTCCTGTTCAACACGACGATTATGGAAAACATTCGCATCGGCAATCCCGACGCCACCGACGCCGAAATCATCGGCATCGCCAAGCTGGCTCAATGCCACGATTTTATTATGGCGACCGAGCGCGGCTACCAGACAACGGTCGGAGGCTCAGGCGACAAGCTGTCCGGCGGGCAGAAGCAGCGGATTGCGATCGCACGCGCCATGCTCAAAAACGCGCCCATCGTTGTCCTCGACGAAGCTACGTCCGCTGCGGACCCCGAGAACGAGGATCGCATTCAGGCGGCGTTGAACAGCCTCATACAAGGCAAAACGCTGATCGTCATCGCTCACCGACTCTCTACCATCGTAGACGCCGACCAGATTCTGGTGATGCGCAAAGGGCTAATCGAAGCCCGCGGCACACATGGCGAGCTGCTGCAGCAGTCGCCGACCTACCGCACCATGTGGACAGCCCATAGGGAAGCGATGAATTGGGACATCGCCGTCTTGGAAAGGAGCAATTGAATGCTGCGTTTTATTAAAAAAATGCTGGATCTGGCCGACGAATTTTCCGGCAAGCTCAAGCTGGCCTTCGTGCTCAGCTTTATCGAAAGCCTGCTCTCCAACGCGCCCATCTTTGCCGCGCTGTTCGTGTTCACCCGCCTCCTCGACGGCACGCTAACCGCCGCGGATGCCTGGCTGGGCGGCGCCGCGCTCCTCGCCGCGATCGTCTTCCGCTGCCTGCTGAGACGATGGTTCATTGCGCTGCAAAGCGGCACCGGGTACGATATTTGCGCTAGAGAACGAATCGGCATCGGCGATCGCTTCAAGCGTTTTCCCATGAGCTACTTCACGGAAGGCAACATCGGCAACGTGTCCTCCGCCGTATCGATCGATCTGCTGTTCATCGAGGAACACGGCATGGGCGCGATGGACAGGGTGGTCAACGGATATGTCGGGCTGGCGATCGGCTGCGCCATGCTGCTGCTGATCGATTGGCGCATCGGGCTCGTATCCGTCGCGCTGTCGGCCATTGCCATGCTGTCCCTCGAGAAGCTGCAGAAGGTCGGCAAGCGGCATTCGCGGATCAGGCAGGAGCAGCAGTCCGCCCTCACCTCCACCGTGCTGGAATATGTACAGGGAATCTCGGTGATCAAGGCGTTCCATATGATCGGCGACAAGGCTCGATCGCTTCAGGAGACTATCCGGCAGACCCGCGATCGCGCGATCGACTTCGAGAACAAATTCGCGCCGCCGAGCTTCCGGTATCAGACCTGGTTTTCACTGCTCACCGCGCTTACGATATTCATGGCCGCCTGCTTCTCCTTCTACGGCACCATGAACACCGCAGTGATGCTCATGCTCTTCATCTATGTGTTCTACATGTTCCTGCCGATCAAATCGCTGGCCGGCTTGACCAGCCAGATTCGGGTGATGGAAGCGGGGCTTGAACGATACGAGCGCTTGAAGCAAACGACGATTATGGACGAAGACGGCCGCGATGTGCGGCTGGAGCGATTCGACGTCGCATTCCACAACGTGTCGTTCGCTTACGAAGCCCGCGATACGCTGCGGGAGATCAGCTTCACCGTTCCCGAGAAAAGCATGACGGCTCTTGTCGGCATGTCGGGCTCGGGAAAAACGACGATCGCCAACCTGATCGTGCGATTCTGGGATGTGCAGCTGGGCGAAGTCAAAATCGGCGGCGTGAACGTCAAGGAGATGACCTGCGAAAGCTTGCTGCGGCATATCAGCATGGTGTTTCAGAAGGTCTACCTCTTCCATGACACGATCTTCAACAACATCCGCTTCGGAAAGCCGGACGCCACGTTCGAAGAAGTCGTGGAAGCGGCCAAGAAATCGCGCTGCCACGACTTTATCGTTAATCTGGAGGACGGGTACGATACCGTTGTGGGCGAAGGCGGGGGTTCGCTGTCGGGAGGCGAGAAGCAGCGAATTTCCATTGCCCGGGCGATTCTCAAGGACGCGCCCATTATTCTGCTCGACGAAGCGACAGCGAGCGTCGATCCCGACAACGAGCGGCATATTCAAGCGGCCATCAACGAGTTGGTTCGCAACAAAACGTTGATCGTCATCGCCCACCGCTTGTCCACCATTCGCAGTGCCGACCAGATTCTGGTCATGGATGACGGCAAACTCGTCCAGAAGGGCACCCATGAACAGTTGATCCGGGACACCGGACCGTACAGCCGCTTATGGGAGAAAAGACAAATGGCCCGCAGTTGGAAAATCGCCGCAAGGACGGAAACTGTCACGGAGACCGCTCGAACCTGAGCGCAGCGACGCAAAGCTCACCTCCACGACGGAACCCCTTGCTTCGCCTTTTTCCTGTCGGGAACTTGGGAAAACGGTTTGGCAGCCAACCTCCGATCGCAATACGCCACACGGCTGCAATGCAATCGGCGCCCGGGTCCCGTATTATTTTCCGATCCTGACCAGGTCGTGCTGAAGCACGGTGCCGCCTTCAAGCGGCTTAAAAGTCATTTGCGTTACGCCGAAAACGTTGGTTACAAAGCGGCAGTTGACCGGCTGATGAATCCGAACCTCGTATTTAAACTGAACCTTGGACACGTCCGCATACAGAAACACGGACTTATTCGGGCCTACCGTCTGCGTGCATTTTCTATTGTTGCAAGGAACCACCTTTAGCGGCACGGGAGAACCGCTGGACCAATCGATTACCTGGACCGTAATGTTCCGGGACGCTTGTCCAAGATTAACCGCATCAACGAGTGCATACCGCGTTCGCGGACTTTTCCTCAGAATGCCCGTCGTATATACGACCGTTCCTTTCCTATTGCCCGCCATCGTCGCCATTGCCTTAAATTTCCCCCTCCCTCGTCTTCATTCTTTATTTGATGCGGTCCTTCTGAAAAAGATTGGACGAAGTAAACGCACCCGGGAAATTCCGCAGATGGCGGTCGGGTTCGTACGTAAAAAAAGCTCCTGAACGGCCGCAAGGCCAATTCAGAAGCTTTTTCTAATCCCGCGCACTTGCTTTAAGCAACAGCCTGCTCCCGCCACCATCAGAGATCTGCGCGTAACTGATCAATCTTATCCAGAGAGAAGCCCGTTACGCGGGAGATTAGATCAGGATCGAGCTGTTCTTCAATCATCCGCTTCGCAATCTGCTCCTTTCCCTTTAGCTCACCTTCAAGCCTGCCCTCAAGTTTACCTCTAAGCTCGCCCCTTAGCTCGCCCTCACGCTCAATATCGTCCAAAACCTTTTCCAGCGACATATTCTTTGCATCTCCCCCTCACGTTAGAATAACGCCCTTGATCCGCTGTCGAAATCAAGGTCGTTATCCATTTATTCCGTTCCACTTTGCTCATCTTTGCGTAACTGATCAATCTTATCCAGAGAGAAGCCCGTTACCCGGGAGATCAGATCAGGATCGAGTCGTTCTGAAATCATCTGCTTTGCAACTTGTTCCTTTCCCCTTAGCTCGCCCTCACGCTCAATATCGTCCAAAACCTTTTCCAGCGACATATTCTTTGCATCTCCTTTCATGTTTTGGATTAACTGCTGCACGTTCGGTTCATTCTCCGGCAGCTTTTGCAGAAAAATATTGGCCATCCACGCCATAAACTTCTGCTGGCTGTCCTCCGGCATTCGCTGGATCGTCCCCATCAGCTTGCCCAGTCGGTTTAACAATTGCTGCCTGTCTTCCGTCTGGTCCAGCAAAAACACAGATCCGATGGTGTTGGACAACGACAGCAGCTCGTCTTCCGTATATCGCGCCACATCAATAAACAAATATTCGAAATTCAGCAACTCCGCGCCAAACATCTCTTCATTGGCCAGCAAGCTGCGGAACTGCCGCTCGGCGCTCCACTTATAGGAATAGGTAAGGAGAATCTTCGACATTACTCGGT
>NZ_JBHMDN010000040.1:0-66943 GCF_042431195.1 Cohnella cellulosilytica | reverse complement strand
TTTGGCCTAACGGCTAACGAAGAATGGACGATCAGTCCCCTGTTGCCGATCGCCCCGCCAATGTCCCCCAGTCCTTCGGTTTGTTGGAGCGAGGTATAGTTTACGGTAGTGGTATCCTGAACGGCCAGGATGATGGATTCACCTTGGGCCTTCATATGGCCAAGGGTCGCTTTTCGATGGGCTTGTAGCACGACCTCTTCGGTGATCTGCTCGTTGTCGAGCAGGCGATACATGGCTTTGGCTTCTGCTGAATCACGGCTTGCTCCCGCCAACGATTTCCCAAGATTTTGCGTCAACGTGGAGACGGTTTGGATAAATCGTTTAATCGTACGCCCACATTTGATTCCGAGATGTTGAAGCTCCGTGCTTGCCCAGTCCTCTTGTTCAAGGCTCGTCGATTGTGACATGAGAGATCCCACCTACCGCCTGCTTTTTCTCCCAATTTACTTTGCTGCAGGCCTGTTGTCCATCCTTATTTTCTTAAATTCCTGTTTATGGTAGCGTTGTGGGTCAAGCATAGTTCTCCAGGAGGTACATTCCCCTTCTTTGTTTCTCGATCCTCTCAAGCAGGTTTGCTTATGGGGCGCCTCTTTTTTTCTATGACCGACCCATTCGCACGCATATACTCGAGGGAATTGCGAACCGCCTACTCAACCAACCTTCTTTACGGACCGGCAGGCCAACTCGAGCGAATGAACGCTTTTAGCGTTCTGGGAGGCCGTTACGGAGGCCCATTCGGGCAACAGTCTGCATTTAGCGTTCTGGGAGGCCGTTACGGAGGCCCATTCGGGCAACTGCCTGTATTTAGCGTTCTGACAGACTGTTACTGGGCGGCTTCGAGCGATTTTGGAGCCTAAATGAGGCTGGGAGGCGCCTGTCGGAGCAGGGGAAAGTCAGCCGCAGTTTTTTTGCCGTCACACGGGAGAACGAAGGAAATATCTTTGTTCATTTTGATTGTGCTATAATGGAAGCTGTTATTTTATCGTGAAGGGACTATCCGAGGATGAGCCAAAAGACTAGCGGGGAATTGCGGCAGGAAGTGGAGAAGCGCCGCACTTTCGCGATTATTTCCCACCCCGATGCGGGGAAAACGACGTTGACGGAGAAGCTGCTGCTGTACGGGGGAGCGATTCACGTCGCCGGCTCGGTCAAGGCGCGCAAAGCGGCGCGTCACGCGACGAGCGACTGGATGGAGATCGAGAAGCAGCGGGGAATTTCCGTTACCTCCTCCGTCATGCAGTTCCAATATCAAGGCAAGCAAGTGAACATTCTGGATACGCCGGGTCACCAGGACTTCAGCGAAGACACGTATCGCACGCTGACGGCCGCGGACAGCGCGGTCATGCTGATCGACGTCGCCAAAGGCGTCGAGGCGCAGACGATCAAGCTGTTCCAGGTGTGCAGCAAGCGGGGCATTCCGATTTTCACGTTTATCAATAAGCTGGACCGCGAAGGTCAAGATCCGTTCGAGCTGATGGAGGAGATCGAGCGGGTGCTCGGCATCCGCTCCGTTCCGATGAACTGGCCGATCGGCATGGGCCGGGAGCTGTGCGGCGTGTACGACCGGATGAAAAACCAGGTCGAGCTGTTCCAGGGAAAGAACCACGACGAGATCGAGGTCCGCAAAACCGCCGATTATCGCGATCCGATCATCAAGGAAATGGCCGGCGATTATTTGGCGGATAAGCTGGCGCAGGAGCTGGAGCTGCTCGACGTCGCCGGCGACGAGTTCGACTATGAGAAGGTGCGTACGGGTCAATTGACGCCGGTATTTTTCGGCAGCGCGGTCAACAACTTCGGCGTGCAGACGTTTCTGGAGAACTTCCTCGAGCTGGCGCCGAAGCCGGCGGAACGGAAGACGACCGAGGGCGCGGTCGCTCCGGAGGAGGAGAAGTTCTCCGGGTACATTTTCAAGATTCAGGCCAATATGAACCCGGCGCACCGCGACCGGATTGCCTTCCTGCGGATCTGCTCGGGCAAGTTCCAGCGCGGGATGAGCGTTCGCCACGTGCGCGCGGGCAAAGAGATCAAGCTGTCGCAGCCGCAGCAATTTCTGGCGCAGGATCGCGATATCGTCGAAACGGCTTATCCGGGCGACATTATCGGCTTGTTCGATCCGGGCATTTTCCGCATCGGGGACAGCTTAAGCGAAGGCCGGGATATCGTGTTCAACGAGCTGCCGACGTTTTCTCCGGAAATTTTCTCGAAGGTATCGATCAAAAACGCGCTGAAGCAAAAGCAGTATTTGAAGGGGCTCGACCAGTTGACCGAGGAAGGCATGGTGCAGGTGTTCCGCTCGGTGGGCACGTTCGAGGATACGTATCTCGGCGTCGTCGGCCAGCTTCAGTTCGAAGTGTTCGAGTACCGGATGAAAAACGAATACGGCGTCGATATTCAATTGTTCCGCACGCCGTTCCAGTTCGCGCGTTGGGTGGTCGGAGGCAAGGTGGATCCGGCGAAATTCCGCATCAATTCGGTGCTCGTCAAGGACAAGAACGACGTGAACGTCGCGCTGTTCGAAAATGAATACGCGATGCGGACCGCGATGGAACGGATGCCCGAGCTGCAGTTTTTGGAGGTTGCTCCTTAATTGGAAAGGAGGGCGGAGGAGATGGGCAAGCGGCTGGCGATCAGAGGAGGCAGCATCGTTCGTCCGGACGGCGTGAGCAAAGGGGACTTGACGATCGAGGACGGAGTCATTGCGGAGATTGGCGAAGCCGGAGGCGGCAGCGCGACGGGCGAACTGAACGCGGAAGGCTGCTGGGTGCTGCCGGGACTCGTCGACCTGCACTGCGACGCGATCGAGAAGGAAGTCGAGCCGCGGCCGAATACGCTGTTTCCGATGGAGATGGCGTTCCTCCAGTTCGAGCGCAAGCTGGCCGGTCACGGCATTACGACGATGCTTCATTCGCTGTCGCTCGGCGTGGGCTTAAGCTTGCGGGGCGAGCACCTCGTCGGAGAGATGGTCGAATTGATCGCCTCTCTGCGCGAGGAAAGGGCGATGATCCGTCACGGCGTGCATTTGCGCTACGAGGTGTCCCATCTGACCGGCTTCGAGCTGGCCAGCCGGTTATTGTCCGCAGGGTTGATCGACTACTTGTCGTTGATGGATCATGCGCCGGGACAGGGGCAGTATCATCGGCCGGGCGCGTTCGAGCGTTACGTGATGAAAAATCAGGGAGTCGGGGTCGACGAGGTCGCGGAGATCGTGAAGGAACTGCAGGAGAGAAGGAGCCGGGTCGACTGGAGCAAGCTCAAGGCGCTGACCGCGCGAGCGCGGGCGGCCGGCATCGCCGTCGCCTCGCACGACGACGATACGGCCGAGGCCGTCGGCCGTTCGCTCGATTTCGGAGCGACGGTGTCCGAATTCCCGCTTAACCTGGAGACGGCCAGATTCGCGTTCGGCCGCGGAATGGGCGTCTGCGTCGGAGCTCCCAACATCGTTCGCGGCGGCTCGCACGACGGCAATCTGAAGGCAAGCGAAGCCGTCCGCGAAGGGGCGGCGGACATTTTGTGCTCGGATTATCATCCGGCGTCGCTGCTTCATGCGATATTTTGTCTGGAGGCCGAGGGCATCCCTCTGGCGCAGGCGGTCAATATGGCGACCTTGAATCCGGCGAAGGCGCTGGGACGAGAGGCGGAGATCGGCTCGCTGGAAACCGGCAAGCGGGCGGATCTCATCGTCGTGGGGAAAATTCGCGGCACTCCGGTCGTCCGCTACACGATCGTCGACGGGACGGTCGTGCACGCGACGAGGGACATCGGTTAAGCTTGTCCGGACGGAAGCTGCTTGTGCAGGACGGTCACCATTTTCTTCCTGGCCGCTTCGGTACTGTTCTTCCAGATGATCTCGAACAGGACGCCGAGTCCCGGCAGAGCCATCTCCTCCGCGCCGATCGAACCTTCGATGATGTCGATCAGTTCGTCGTTTTCCTTGCCTTGAACTCGTTGAACAATCGCTTGTCTGAGGTCCAATTCCACGGACTAGCCCTCCTAGGGAAAAGATTCCCGATTAGATTTCCCCGTAGGCTCGACGCTTATGCCCCCGGAGGAGTATGTTATAATGAGCGCATCATGGAAGCGAACGCGAGGAGGAACGGAGTTGGCCAGGAAAGAGAAGGCGCATAGAAAAAAGCAGTTTGCGATTATCGGCTTGGGCCGGTTCGGCTCGAGCGTGGCGAAATATTTGGCGGAGATGGGGTACGAGGTGCTGGCCGTCGACGACAATTCCCAGCGCGTGCAAGACATCGCGCATGCCGTTACGCATGCCGTTGCCGCCGACTCGACGGACGAAGAGGCGATGAGCTCGCTGGGCATTCGCAACTTCGACGTGGTCGTCGTCGCGATCGGCCAAGACATTCAGTCGAGCATACTGACGACCTTGATTCTGAAGGATCTGGGCGTTCCCTATATTATCGTGAAGGCGCAGAACGACCTGCACGGCAAGGTGCTGAACAAGATCGGGGCGGACAAGGTCGTGTTCCCCGAGCGGGATATGGGGCTGCGCGTCGCCCATCACCTGATTTCCCCCAACATTCTGGAGCATATCGAGCTTTCTCCGGAGTACAGCATCGTGGAGATGAGATTGCCTTCCGTCATGTTCGGGAAAAATTTGAAGCAGCTCGACATTCGGCAGAAATACAACTGCAACGTGCTTGCGGTGAAGCGCAACGAAGAAATGAACATTACGCCCAGCGCGGACGAGCCGCTGATCCGCGACGACATTCTCGTGATCGTGGGCAAGAACGAACAATTAACGAAGCTGGAGCAGGCCTATGCGGAACCTTGAACCGTTTTTAAGCTCGGCGGCCAATCCTCGCGTGAAGGAATGGGCCAAGCTGTCGGAACGAAAATACCGGGAGCGCGAGGGCAAATTTCTGCTGGAAGGCGTTCATCTCGTGCAGGAGGCGCTGGAGGCCGGCTGGCCGCTGGAGGTTGTCGCTTTCGACGAAGGCTCGGGCGTGCTTGAACAATTCGAAGCTTACATAGACAGAGACGACCTTGGATCGGCGAAAACGGGGGCGGAAACGAAGTGGATTCCCGTGTCGCCGGAGATTATCGTCAAGTGCAGCGAGACGGGAACGCCGCAGCCGATCTTCGCCGTGGCGCTTAAACGCCCGCCCGAGGCGGAGGGGCTGTATCGGGAGAAGCAAGGCTTGGTCGTCGTTCTGGACGGCGTGCAGGACCCCGGCAATGTAGGCACGATCGTTCGCAGCGCCGCAGCCGGCGGAGCGACCGCCGTCGTGCTGGGCAAGGGAACGGCGGATCTGTACAATCCGAAGACGATCCGGGCGACGATGGGCGCGCTGTTCCACGTCCCCGTACTGGAGGCGGATTTGGAGGCGGCGCTTCCGCGCGCCGCCGAATGCGGCGCCGCCATCGTCGGGACCAGCTTGCAGGCTGCGCTATCCTGCTACGAATACGATTTTGCGGAGCGCAGCGTCTGGCTTGTCTTCGGCAACGAGGGCGCAGGCTTGTCCGAGGCGTCTAACGCATTCGTACATGCGAATGTAATTATCCCGATGAGCGGCCGCGCGGAGTCGCTTAACGTCGCCATGGCAGCCACGGTGCTCCTGTTCGAGGCTCAGCGCCAGCGGATGTTTAACTGAACAATAATTCCTGACTAAGACTGGAATCGCGAAGCATCAGCTCAAGCGATCTTCCAGTTTTTTTCTTATTTTAGCAGTCTGCCCCGTAAGGATGAGGGATTTGACAAGGTGAAGAGGCGGTGACATAATGTTTATATTGAATAAATTATTCAATCAAAAAAACTGATATTACAGGAAAATTTGGCTTCATACCAAGGAGGAAATTTCAATGCGAGGAAAAGGGATTACGTACGAGACAGGATTTATTAATGAGTCGGGCACCATTACCCGTGAAAGCTTTAATGCCGCAATCGTCGAGCGCGAGATGCGCATTATTCGGGAAGACCTGCACTGCAATGCGGTCCGTGTCACTGGCGGCGATGCGGATCGTTTGGAGATGGCGGCCAGATTAGCAGCCAATGCCGGATTGGAAGTGTGGTTTTGCCCTTTCACATGCGGTCTGACCATTGACGAGCAATTCGATTTTATCGTCGATTGTGCCGAGCGTGCCGAGCGGATACGTCAACTGGGAGCGGAGGTCGTATTTCTCACCGGATCTGAGATTAGCATTTTTACTGTCGGGTTTCTGCCCGGTGAAACCCTTCAAGAGAGACTATCCTTGTTTGCTGCTCCAGAGAGGCTCCGTGAGGTATTGACTACAATTCCTTTGCAGATTAATGAGTTTTTAAACAAAGTCGTTGTGCTTGTCCGGGAAAAATTCGGTGGAAAGCTCAGCTATGCCTCGCTTCCTTTTGAAGGGGTGGATTGGTCGCCCTTTGACATCATCTCGACCGATGCAGGATACAGGTCGGCTGAGGTTGCCGACCAGATTATCGCTGGCACGCGAGCTTTGCTGGCCGGAGGAAAACCTGTAGCCATAACTGAATTCGGGTGCACCACCTACCAAGGTGCGGCTGACCTGGGGGGACGCGGCGACAAGATCATTGTATGGGACGATGCAGGCAGACCGCTCAGACTCAACGGCAACTATATCCGTGACGAGGCTGAACAAGCCGCATACATTCATGAATTGCTGGACATTTACAACAGGGAAGGGGTCGACTATACGTTTGTATGTTCTTTCGCTTATTATCATCTGCCGCACCGCAGTGACCCGCAAGAAGACCTGGATATGGCCAGCTTCGGGATTGTGAAGGTATTTGAAGACCGTATGGGTTATACGTATTCCGATATGCCCTGGGAACCCAAGATGGCGTTTGCCACCCTCGCTGACTACTATCGCGGTTGATCGCACCTTGCTTGAGATTGACAAAGCAGGGGGGCGGTATAATAATGGTTTTATAGTTGAATAAACGATTTAATCATTAATGGAGTGATAACAATTCCACGAACGGAAGAAGAAAATAGACGTGTAAGAGAGGCACAGCGTATAAGCATCCTGGAAGCGGCGAAAGACATCTTTGCCCGCAAGGGCTGGTCAACTACAATCACAGATATTGCCTCTGCTGCTAGCGTAAGCCCAGGATTGATTTATCATTACTTCGCGAACAAAGAAGCTATTTTTTGTGAACTGTTAGGTCAAACGATTCAATCTGATTTGGATATATTCCAGCAGCTCATGCAATCCGGGGATACGGCTGCGCAGCGTCTGGAAGCGCTGATCTCCAGCATGCTTAAATTCAGGCAGGATCAAATTAAACGATTCGGAATCACTGTACAGGCTGCGAAGGAAACATCGTCGTCCGGCAACGAACTTGAAATCATGCGGAGGATTTTCAAAAATCTAAAAAACAATGATTCAAAAGCCAAGGATTTGCAGGAACTGATGATGAAACGAATTCAGACCGTGCACGAGATTGTATTGCAATTGATTGTTGAGGGCCAAAAAAACGGAGAGTTTGCTTCGGATCCGGCTCCCAAATTGGCCTTGATGATCTTCCAATCTATCCAAGGCTTAACCACGCTTGCACTCGACAAGCCAGAAGAATATGAGCAACATTATCCTTATACAGACATCATCATGCGGATGCTGTATTCGTAGAAACTTTGTGGATGCGGGCGACTACACGGCCTTGTATTTCCATACCAAGGCCAGCGTATTCGGCAAAGTGCCGGGCACGAGCCAATACCCTCACATCGCCTACGTATACGACAAGCCGGCGCGGCCGACGCAGGAAGAACGCGATGCGCTGAACGATCCGGGAACTTACATCTTGATGGACTCCCGGGAAACGTATAATATTTATTTACCGAATCCGATTCTTCGCGTGGAGAAGAACGCAACCGGGATGAAGCATTTGAGACCGGACCTTTTCCCGGAGGAGCAGGAATAAACAGAGGAAGAGCGCCGTTTCCGGTTTGGAGAGGCGCTGTTCTTTTTCCCAAGCTATTTGGATGGAGGAATGAAGATGTACCGCTATAGCGCGACGCAGTGGATCTACGGCCGCGAAAGCCTTGCGCGCAGCCTGGACAGGCTGAAGAAGTATGGATACGACGGGATTGAGCTGGCCGGAGAGCCCCGGACGACGGACGTGGAGGAAGTAAGGCGACTGCTGCGGGAACGCGATATGACGTGTACCTCGATCTGCGGCATCTATTCGTCCGAACGCGATCTGTCCTCGTCCGATCGGGCCGTTCGGAGCCATGCGGTCCAATACGTCAAAGATTGCGTAGACCTGGCATCGGAGACAGGCGCGCCTCTGGTGATCGTCGTCCCGTCCGCCGTTGGCCGGGCTCGGCCGGATTCGGAGAAGGAAGAGGCCTGGAACCATGCCGTCGGCAGCTTGCGGGAAGCGGGCGAATATGCGGCGTCGCAAGGGATCGAGCTGGCGATTGAAGCGCTGAATCGTTACGAGACCGACCTGGTCAACAAGCTCGAAACGGCTGTGCGCATGATCGAGGAGGTCGGGAGCGGCCATGTGAAGCTGATGGCCGACCTGTTCCACATGAGCATCGAGGAAAGAAATGTGGAGCAGTCGTTCAAACGGATCGCTCCCTATCTCGTTCATGTACATATTGCCGACAATACGAGGGAAGCGGCCGGTATGGGCCGGACCGATTTCGGAGAGGTCGTTCGAGCGCTGCGGGACATCGCTTATAAAGGGGCGATCACGATGGAGTTCCTGCCCCCTTCGGCCAATCCGTATTCGGCGGCGGAACGGAGCGGTTCGGACGAGCTGATGGACGAGTATACGGCCATGTCGATCCGCGAAATCAAGAAACAGGTCCGGCTTCTTGCCGAAGCTTGATTAGGGGGCCGGTTAAGCCGATCAAGGAGGATAAGGACATGTCCAATCGGTTCGCAGCCAAACCCTTTCTGCGGCGGTGCGCCGTTCTGGCGCTCGTTATCCTCTTTGTTTTATTGGCTTACCGGACAGGGGAGACTCTGTATCATAATCACCAACTGCGCGCACAGTTCTCTGCAGCTGCAAGCGCCAGTCCCTACCAGCAGAAGATTCCGATGGAAAAGATGGATCTGACCGTGTACGCCCCCTATTTTCCCAGGATTTTTGCAGCAGTCGGCTATTCTTTGACGCATCGTATAGAGACGCCTGTCACTTTGCGGTATTATTCCGAGATTCCCACCGACAAAACCGCTGCCGCTTTGGAAATCGCCAAAGGCACGACAATCGTAGCCATTCCGGAAGGGACGAAGGGTTCCGTTTTCCAAGAGGAGGGATACGGATATACCAGCTATCCTACTTACGAGAGGGGCTGGCGTTACGTGCGTCCGTTCATGACGGCTGAAGGTTGGGATCAAGCGCACAACGAGCAGTATTACTATGTGAGCATGGACAGTCTTGAGGCTGTCCTGGATAAAGCGATAGAAGTAAACCCACCCTTTCAGGCCGATATACGACAGCAGAGGTGGAGCTTAAATAAAGGAAAACACGTTATCGCGCGCCATATCGATAATGCGTTATATCGACATGGCGCTTACTTGTCTCCCGATTTGTTCTATCGGATACTGGATCGTTGAAACCGCGATTCGGGATCTTTCGAAACGGCGCGGCAGCAAGGACTACCCTCGAGTCGGGAGATTATGGCTTGACCCGAGGGTAGCTTTTGTCGTATAAAAAGGAATCATTCCGCTAAAGGGAGAGGATGGCTTGGAGCCGCTGTTGACGTTTCGCGATTTGACAAAATCGATTCCCGGAAATGCGGAAAAAACGTTGTTTGCCGATCTGTCTGCAGAGGTCGCGCCCGGCGACAGAATTGCGATCGTAGGACCTTCCGGCCAAGGAAAAAGCACCTTTCTTCGAATATTGGCGCTGCTGGCCGCGGCCGATCGCGGCGAAATCTCGCTCCATGGGAAGCCGCACACCGAATGGCAGCCCCGAGACTGGCGGTCGCGAGTCTGTTATTTGCCGCAGCACGCCGTAATGCTGGAAGGCACGGTCGAGTATAATCTGTCGGCGGTCAGCAGGCTGCACAAGCGCAGCTTCGAACGGGCGCTGGCCGTAGAGCTGGCCGCGAAGCTGGGACTTGAACGAATCGATTGGGGCAAGGAGGCGGCAACGCTGTCCGGCGGCGAGAAGCAGCGAATCGCGCTGATCCGGGCGCTGCTGCTGCGTCCGGACATGCTGCTGCTGGACGAGCCGACCGCCTCTCTGGATTCCGACAGCAGGGGAAGGGTGGAGGAACTGCTCGACGCTTGGCACGAGCGGGAGGGAACCGCGCTGATCTGGATCACCCACGATTCGGATCAGGCGGGAAGAGTGTCGAAGCGCATCTGGCGTATGGCCGGGGGCGGCATTCGGGAGAACGAAGGGGAGAATTTATCGGCATGTCTTTGACGGCTCTGGGTTTTACGCTCGTATTTGTGGCGGTCTCCCTCGGTATTTCCATGTGGCAGAAGCTCGGGCTGGAGAGGGAGCTTCTGATCGGCACCGTTCGTTCCGCCATTCAGCTGCTCGCGGTCGGTTACGTGCTTCAATTCGTGTTTCAATCCAATCATTGGCTGGTCATCGGGCTTATTTTGCTGGTGATGACCGCTGTCGCCGCCTGGAACGCCAACACGAGGGCGGGAGGGCTGCGCGGCATGCGGTGGAGAATCGGTCTCGTGATTTTGATCACGGAATTCGCGACGCTTGGTCTGCTGCTGCTGTTGGACATTATCCCTTTTACGACGCAGTATATCATTCCGATCAGCGGCATGACGATCGGCAACGCGATGGTCGCGGCCAGCCTGTTCCTGAACCAAATGAAACGCGAAATCGCCTCCGGCAAGGAGGAGATAGAGACGCTGCTGTCGCTCGGCGCCTCGTCACGGCAGGCGATTCAAGACGCGCTTAAACGCGCCGCCAAATCCAGCATGATTCCGACGATCGACGGCATGAAGACGGTCGGAATCGTACAGCTTCCCGGCATGATGACCGGTATGATTATTGCGGGGGCAAGTCCGCTCGAGGCGGTGCGCTATCAGATTCTGATCACGTTCGCCTTCGCCTCTTCCGCCGCTCTGACGAGCATCATGCTCGCGCTGCTTACTTATCGTCTTTGGTTTACCAGGCAAGACGCGCTTGCTTGACGGCGCGACGACGATTCTCGCGAATGTTTCTTAGCCGTCATATAGTCATATATCCGAATTTAACGGCCGCCGACGAAGCGCCGGGAATCGCTGCGCAGAGCAGAGCGATTTCCGGCGTCTTTGCGTGCCTTTACAGCTTGACAGAGCGGAGTTTATATAGAATAATTACGATGATAATGATTATCAATTTCATAAGATGAAAAGGGAGATCAGCATGACGAAAAGCTTCAGAATATCGAAATGGGCAGCAGCGGCGGCTATCGCAGCCGTATTGGCAATCGGATTGATCGGATGTTCGTCCAATGGCAATAACGGCGAGGCAAGCCCGGGAGCAGCCGAGAATACGAATTCCCCAACCCCGGCGCCGTCCCAGGCCGCTGCCGAGAGTTCCCCGGCCGCCTCCGCGGATTCATTTAACGCGACCATCGATACCAAGTTCGGCCAAGTGAATATTACCGAGCAGCCGAAGCGGGTCGTGGCGCTTGGCTGGGGCGATGCCGAGACGCTGCTCAGCCTTGGCGTCGAGCCTGTCGGCGCGAGCGACTGGCTTGCGTTCGGAGGGAACGGGGTCGGCCCGTGGCTGGAAGGCGCCTACCAAACGCCGCCGACGATTCTTGGAACGCTCGAGCTGGATTACGAACAGATCGCGGCGCTGCAGCCGGATCTTATTCTTGACGTGAAATCCTCCGGAGACGAGACGCGCTACAAGCGGCTTTCGGAGATCGCCACGACCGTCGGCGTTCCCGCGGACGGCGATAACTATTTGACAAGCGCGAACGAACAAGTCGAGATGATTGCCAAAGCCTTGGGCAAGGAAGAGGAAGGCCAGGCGCTGCTGAAAAAAGTCGACGACGCCTTCGCGAAGGCAGCGGAAGAAAACCCGGAATTCTCCGATAAAACGATCGTCGTGGCGGCGTATTCCTCCGACGGCTTCGGAGCGTACGTGCAGGGCGATGCGCGCATCGACTTCATGACGCGGCTTGGCTTCAAGACGAAGGAAGAGATCGAGAAGCTGGCGACGGGCACGTTCTATGTGAAGGTGTCGGACGAACAGCTGGATCTTCTGGATGCGGACGTGACGATCGTTATGCCGATCTGGGTCGATCCGCAAGAAATTACGGACAACAAGCTGTTCCAGAAAATTCCTTCCGTCGTGGCCGGCAGATCGATTATTCTCGATGAAAATACGGCCAACGCTTTCTCGACCGGCACGATTCCGTCGCTGCTGTGGACGATCGAGCATTTGCCAACGCAAATTAAGGCACTCGCGCAGCCTGGAGCGTGAATGCGGTGACCTCGGCCAAGCCCCCCATGATCGATAGCGGACAAGCGCGGGCGCAGTCGATCGCATCGTTGCGTTCCAGACGTTTTGCGGGATTTATCATCGCGCTCGTTCTGCTTGCCGCCGCGATGTGCTTAAGTCTGATGACCGGGTCCAAGCAGCTTTCCATCGAAGTCGTCTGGCAGGCGTTGTTCCATAACGCCGACAGCTACGAGCATCGGGTTATTCTGGACTCCCGGCTGCCTCGCACGCTGCTTGCGCTTGCCGTCGGTCCGGCCTTCGGACTGGCCGGGGCTCTGATGCAGGCGTTAACGCGCAATCCGTTGGCCGACCCCGGCATTCTTGGCGTGAGCGCAGGGGCGGCCTTCGCGGTCGCTATGGGCGTCGGCGTGTTCGCGATCAGCACGCTGTCCGGCTACGTCGGGTTTGCTCTTGCCGGCGCGCTGGCGGCCACGATTATCGTTTACGTGATTGGCGGAGGGGCAGGCAAGAAACCTCCGACGCCCATCCAGCTTACGCTGGCCGGGGTAGCCCTGGGCGCGGCCTTGAGCGGGATTACGACGGCGTTGACCTTGATGAACAGCAAGGCGTTCTCCCGTATGTTGAACTGGACCGTCGGGACGTTAGTGCGCAAAAGCGAGGGCGATCTCTGGCTGGTGCTGCCGCTTATTCTCGTTGGCGCGCTGGCGGCCTTCGCCATCTCCCAGGCGCTGAACACGATCGCCTTCGGAGAGGACCGCGCTTCGTCGCTCGGGGTCAACGTGCAGTTGATTCGCGGCATCGGCCTGATCGCCATCCCCCTGCTTGCGGGAAGCGCGACGGCGCTCGTCGGGCCGATCGGGTTTCTCGGACTGATGGTGCCGCACTGCATCCGCTGGTTCGTAGGTCCGAGCCAGCCTTGGATTTTTCTGTATTCCCTGGCGGTCGCTCCGCTGCTCCTGTTGATTGCCGATATTGTCGGAAGGATCGTGATTTCCCCCGGGGAAGTGCCGGTCGGCATCGTCATGGGCTTCATCGGCGCGCCTATTCTGATCGTCCTCGTCCGGCGCCGCTCGGCTAGCAAGCTATGAGCGGCGGACGTTTACAGGAGCCGGACGCGGCTCGGCAGCGAGAAGGAGTGAGCGACATGCCTCCCGTTCGTTTCGGCAGGCGTTACATACGGCTTAAAGGTCCCGTAAAGCTGCGCATCGATGCCAAGAGCTTTGCGGTGACGGCTATTCTCCTCGGAGCGGCGCTGGCGCTTGCCGTATTCGGATTAATGATCGGGTCTTTGCGGCTTGGCGTGCCGGAAGTGTTGGCCGCGTTGTTCGGCGACGCGGCCAAGATGACCCGGACGGTCGTCGTCGAATGGAGGCTGCCGCGCGTGCTGGCGGCGATGGTTTTCGGCGCGGCCTTGGCCGTCAGCGGCGCGATTTTCCAATCTCTGACGCGCAATCCTCTCGGCTCGCCGGACATTATCGGCTTTACGTCCGGCTCGTATACGGGGGCGCTGATCGCCATGCTCGTCGCCGGTTCGACTTCGTTTATCGGCGTGGCGTCGGGAGCGCTGATCGGCGGTCTTGCCACCGCTATGCTGATCTATCTTCTGGCGTTTCGCAAAGGCACGCAGGGCTTCAGGCTGATCATTGTCGGCGTCGCCATATCGACGATCCTGAGCAGCGCGAACGCGGTGCTGCTGCTGCGGAGCAAAGCGGAAGTGGCGTTGACCGCCGCGGCGTGGGGCGTCGGCTCGCTGAACGGAATCAGTTGGGAGCAGTCGCTTCCGGCTATGCTGACCGTCCTGCTGCTTCTTGTGTGCGCCGCCGCGATGGGCAGACCGCTTCGGGCGATGGAATTGGGAGAAGACGCGGCTAAAGCGCACGGAATTCGCGTGGAACGAACCCGCCTTGCGTTGATCCTGATCGCCGTCGTGCTGACCGCGGCTCCTACGGCGGTCGCGGGACCGATCAGCTTCGTCGCCTTGGCGGCCCCGCAGATTGCGCTAAGGCTTACCAAGTCGGCGCGGAGCTTTGCTCCCGTGGCGGCGATGGGCGCTTTTATCATGCTGGGGGCCGACATTCTGGCGCAGCGGGTCGTGCCGGGGACGCTTCTCCCCGTCGGCGTGGTCACGTTGTCGTTGGGCGGCTTGTATTTGACAGGCGTGCTTTTTCGGCAGGCGCGGTCGGCTTCGTGAACGCTTCGGAGGCGCGCAACGTCCGGCCGGTCAAAACTTCGCGCAAGCTAGCGACATGTTACGGGAAAGTAGTTGAACGAGCAGATGAAAAAAACTGAGGCAGACATCCGGAACGCGGCTGCGGCCGAATCGGCATCGCGGCTCCGGGCGGACAACGTTACTATTCAATATGAGGACCGGGTGATTTCGCGCGACTTGTCCGTTCAAATTCCCGACGGCTCGTATACGGTCATCGTCGGACCGAACGCATGCGGCAAATCGACGCTGCTCCGCACGCTGTCCAAGCTGCTCAAGCCTTCCGTCGGGCAGGTGCTGCTGGACGGGAAGGGGATCGCAGCCTACAAGTCCAAGGAAGTGGCGCGCAAGCTCGGTCTGCTCCCCCAGTCGTCCACGGCTCCGGACGGCATTACCGT
The DNA here is from genome assembly GCF_042431195.1 of Cohnella cellulosilytica. Lineage (NCBI taxonomy): Bacteria > Bacillati > Bacillota > Bacilli > Caryophanales > Paenibacillaceae > Cohnella > Cohnella cellulosilytica. The sequence goes on along the minus strand of NZ_JBHMDN010000040.1, from coordinate 51,996 downwards.
GGCGGATCTGGTGGCCCATGGCCGCTACCCCTACCAAAGCTTCATCAGGCAGTGGACGGACGAGGACGAGCAGGCGGTGATGTCCGCGATGCGGCTGACCGATACGAGCGAGCTGTCGCACCGGTTTGTCGACGAGCTCTCGGGGGGACAGAAGCAGCGCGTCTGGGTCGCTATGGCGCTGGCCCAACAAACGCCGCTGCTGCTCCTGGACGAGCCGACAACCTACCTGGATATCGCGCATCAGATCGAGCTGCTCGAGTTGTTCAAGGACTTGAACGAGCAGGGACGCACGATCGTCGCGGTGCTGCACGACTTGAACCATGCCGCCCGGTACGCCACGCACATGATCGCGATGAGAAACGGTCAGCTGATCGCGCAGGGCGATCCGCGCGAGATCGTGACGGAGCGGCTGGTCGAAGACGTATTCGGCTTAAAATGCACCGTCATCGACGATCCGGTCTCGCATACGCCGCTTGTCGTGCCGCTCGGCAGGGACCGTTCGGTTAATTGAGCGTTATTCGATCAGCTTTTCCGTTTGCGGAACAGGGAGGCAACGTACAGAAGCACGACGCTGCTGCCTTCGATGGTCAAGGCGATGACGGGAAACCAGAAGCCCAGATAGGGCGGCCACTGTCCGAAGCTCTCCGTTATGGACAGCACGGGCAGGATGATGAACAGCGGGCTTAACGCGTAAACCCACGGCTTGTAGCTTTTGGTCCGAAACAGCTCGGAGCAGCCTTGGGCAATCGAATAGTACAGCGTGGCATACGTGATAAACGAACCGGAGACGAAGACAAGCAGCGTCAGCACCTCGATCCGTTCGAAAATAATCAGCTGCGTGACCCGGGTGAAGACGTAGAGCGGATTTTCCATCTGGCTTGCCATATAGCCGCCCATCACCGCGATGCTGTACAGCAAGTACAACGTCATGACGAGCGCGCCCAGAAACACGGCGTTCGCTTTGACTTTAAGCGTCTTCCGCGGGTGGCTCATATGAGGCATCAGCATCCCCATCAAGATACAGATGCCGAACCAGCTTCCAGGGTAGATCGCTCCCTGCAAAGCCGGTCCGAAGCCGTTCTCGAACTGCGGCAGCAGATGACGAAGCTCAACGGACGGGATTGAGGTGGCGAACAGAATCAGCGAGGTAATCAGAATAATCGTCCCGAGAATCTCGCTGAGCCGGGCGATCGTCTCGATGCCTTTGATCGCCGCCCAGCCCGAGCACAGAGTCAGCGTCGACGAGAAGGCGACCAGCGGCGTGTCGGGCAGCAGCGAGCTGGACAGGAAATCGCTGTAGATCCAGATGGCGGTCACGCACACGGCAAAGAAGAACAGCAGCACGACCAGGCTGATCAGGTCGCCGAAAGGGCCCAGAATCGCTCGCGAGTATTGCACGAGCGACTTGCCGGGATATTTGAGGCCGAGACGATAGAGCAGCAGCGCGACGAAGACGTCGATCGTGATGCCGAGCGCCATGGACAGCCACAGGTCCTGCTTGACCTTCGGAATCAGCTGGGAGGGTACGGAGAAGAAGGTAAGGGACGCGATGGACACGAAAATGATAAAGAAAAATTGACGCTCCGAAATTTGCTGGTTATTCATGCTTTCATTCCTTTTCGGGAGCGGGTCCGCGACCGGGAAGCACGCCTAATGCAGCAGCCCCGATCTTCTGACCCGGAAGGAGACGGCAATCTCCGTCTCGACTTGACGAAGCTCCTCGTCCCAGTTGGATTTGCGATTCTTCCATTCCTTCGGCTTGCTTCTGTGCAGCGCCTCTCCGAAGCCGATGACGTCGCTGGCGTATTTGTGGAACAGCTTGTCGATCGTCTCCTCCACGGCCAGCTTCGCCTGCTGGTTCAAGATATCCCGAAGCATCGCCTGCTCCGTGCTGAAGTGCAGCGGTACAGTTGCAGTCAGCACTTCGGCTTCTCCTTTGATGCGGACCTTCATCACCAGCTTATTTCCTCTTATTACCGGCTTAACTTTGGCGCGGATGCCATTTAAGCTGAAGCTGATGCTTTCTTCCTTGTTCAGGTCGGTATGAAAGCTGCCGCGGCGGCTGATGCCGGTCAGCCAGTTCACGATCTGGCTCTCTTCCCCGCTGAGCCAGCCGATCATGCGATCGTTTTTGAATACGGCCGTATCCCCGATCTCCATGATGTCGGTTTTGCCGCTTTTGTTGAACGGACCGATGCCCGGGCTGACGGCTTGATGGCCGATCTGATTCAGCCGGGGAAGAAACTGGTACATTTGCACGTCGACCTGGAGCGGCCGCTTCCAATCCCCCTGCAGATATTTCCGCCATTCCTCCGCCGGGACCGGCTCCAGCTCCATCGCCTTGTCGAGCACCTGGCGCGCCGGCAGCCTCGAGACCAGCACCCAACTGTTCAGATTCTGGTTCGTCTCCCGCCAGAAATAATCCAGCGTGTCGTCCAGGCCGCGCCGGGCAAAGGCTTCGCTGATCAGCACGACTTTCGTTTGCGGGAAAAACAGGCTTTTTTTGGCTTGGTGCTGAATGCGTTCCACCGCTTCCTGGATCGTAACTCCGATGGCGTCGTAGTTGACGTACGGTCTGCGCTGCTGGCTTCCTCCGCCGGCGGCGACCGGCAGCGTCGGATTGGACAGCTGGAGCGTCACCCGAACCCTATCGTTCTTGGCGGGATCGAGCCCGATCGCCGATACGACGGTCAACTGATCGAAGTTGATTTGGCCCCAGCAGCCGCTGAGCAGCAGAACCGCCAGCAGGCCGATTCCGGCTTTGACCGGCTTCATAAGATGCATCTCCTTCAGGCCCGGCGCCGAGGATTTCGTTTCCCGCTCAACAGGAACCAGGGGACGCGAAACAAGACTTTCAGAAATTCTTTTCTGTGGAACGGAGCGATAGGAGTCAGGTACGGGACGCCGAGCGATGTGAGCGAAGCCAGGTGGATGCCGAGCAGGAATACGCCGATCATGATGCCGTACAGGCCGAACATCGAGGCCAGCAGCACCATGCCGAATCGCAAAATCCGCACCGTGCCCGACAGAGAGATGGACGGAATCGTGAAGGAAGCGATTGCCGTCGCCGCGACGACGATGATGGCCGGGGAGGAGATGATGCCGGCCTGCACGGCCGATTCCCCGATGACCAGCGCGCCGACGATGCTGATCGCCGAGCCGATCGAGCGCGGCATCCGCACGCTGGCCTCTCGCAGCACCTCGAAAGTCGCCTCCATCAGCAGCGTTTCCATCAGCACCGGGAACGGCACGCCTTCGCGGGCGGTCAGAATGCTGCTGAGCAGCTGCGGAGGCACCATTTCCGGGTGGAAGGTGAGCGTTCCGACGTAAACGGACGGGAGCAGCAGATTCATCGTAAATCCGACGTAACGGAGCCAACGGATGAACGTCGCTACCGGATAAGCCAAGTACAAATCCTCGGTCGTAATCAGAAAATGGGCCAGCGTGGAGGGCAGCGCAAGCGCGAACGGCGTGCCGTCCACGATAATGGCAATCCGCCCGTCCAGCAAAATGTTGGCGATATCGTCCGGCCGCTCGGTGCTGTATACGGTCGGGAAGAAGGAGGCCGGATTGTCCTTGATCAATTCTTCGATATATTGGGATTCCAGCACGCCGTCGATTTTCAGGTTGCCGATCCGGCGCTTGACCTCCTCGACCATCGAAGGCTTCGCCTTTTGATCGATGTACAGCACGGCGATATCGGTATGCGACAGCTCGCCGACCTTAAGCATATCCACGTGAACTCTGGCGCTGCGCAGTCTGCGGCGGACCAGCGAAACGTTGGTGTTGAGCGATTCAACGAAGCCGTCGCGAGGACCGCGCACGACGGTCGAGGAGGGCGCTTCTTCGATCCCTCGTTTGTCGAGGCCTTCCGTCTGGATAACGGCAACGCCGCGCGCGCCGTCGAGAATCAGCATCGTCCAGCCGCTCATCAGCAGGGGAATCGCTTCGTCTACGGTATCGACGATGATCGCCTCGGGAGCGGAGATGACGGAGCGGCACAGCTCCTCCATACAGACGGACGGCTCGTTCGAGGGCAGCGGAGAGGCTTGCATGGACAGCAGGGGCGAGAGCGTCGTCAGCTGCAGCGTACGCTTGTCCACGAGGCTGTCGATCCACATCAGCAAAGCCGGCATCCCTTCTGGACCGATGCGGCATTCCCGCGCGATCAGATCGGAGCTGTCCCCGAGGAGAAGGTCGAATTCCCGCTTACGATCGTCCAGGGCATACAGTTGTCGTCTCTTCATCTAGTCTCGCCCTTTACAATAGGATAGTCAGAAGGCTGATCATACTCTCTGTATCTCCATTCCTCGTGACTCTAATTCCCTTTTTGCCAACAAAGTGCCGGGCTCGCTCGTCTATAACAGTACAATGGACATTTGGAGTGATTCCTATGAAGGTTAAACTGTTTTGGGTCGTTACGATGCTGCTGCTCGGCACGGCGTGCGGTTATGCCGCGGATCGGGAGGGGGTCGTCGAAGCAAAGACGAACGACGGCTCCGTGTCCGCGCATACGACCGGCGCGATAAAGGCTTCGTCGATTAAGGCCGATCACGCCGATGACGATGGCGACGTGCCTCTGTCGTGGGAAAGCTATGCGAACCGCGGCTCGGTACGGCTGCTCGAAGGCGGCTTGAAGCAGGCGGAGCGTATCGTGAAGGAAACGAGCCTGTATGCGATTGACGGGACGCGGGACCCGAAAGTCGTCATCTATGCGCGCAAGAACGATACCGACCATCTGTATGCGGCGATGGTTAACGGGGAGGCCGCCTACGACTTGGGGGCGGTGGCGGGTTACCCTTACGATAAAGATAATCAGCTAACGGTGAGCAATCTGCGGCTATTCGGCAAGGAAGCGTTCAAAATCCAGGGCTCCGTCGGCGCGGCCGCCTCGGTCAGCCGTTATTTCGAGCTCGTCGACGGCGTTCCGAAGCCGCTGCTGGTCGTGGATGACGGGCACGCGTCGGAAATGGATATCGACCATGACGGGAAGCTGGACGTTGTCTCCGCCTCGGGAACGAATCCGCGCTTGGCGGTGTACCGATGGAACGACGGAGGCGCGGAGCGATGCTCGTTAAACGATGCGCTGCGCACCGAGACCGTAACGATAACCGACGAGGGCGCGGTTTTGGCCGTATACGGACAGGAGGGGGCCCGGTATAAGCTGTACTGGATGGAGCGGGAAGGTTTGAAGCATTTTCAGTCGTATTCGCGGGAGGAGTACGAATCGGAGCGTTTTGTTACGATTCCGTATACAAGCGAAGAGGCGCTGCGCATTCGCGAGCAGGCGGACGACTTGCGCGTTTTCGAGCCGTTCGTGCCGCGCAAAGGCATTGCGACCGATTACGGAGTGGAGGCGGAGCCGGGGCGGGACGGAACGCTGAAGCTGACGTTCCCTCATTTCTCGATTGTGCAATCGAGGACGGATTTGCGGCCGGAGAGGAGCAGCGGCGTTGTCTACGAGAAACGGTATTTTCCCGATTTTACGGCGGAATGGATCGGGCTTCCGGAAAGCGAGGCCGGCGGAGATTGGTACTTTTCCCGCGGCTCGACGTATCTGTCTATCGGTTCGGCCAAGTCGGTCAGCAAGGAAGAGCTGCTGTTCGTCGCCGCGTCGCTCATTCCGCTGGAGGAGCTGACGCTGTCCGACGGCACCGTCCCGGCCGCCGTGCAGCCGCCGCAGATTACGCGGGAGTATCTGTTTGCCCTGCAGGCGGTGAACGAGTTCGCCGCGGCATGGGCGCATCGCGATTGGGAAGCGGGACTGAAATGGGTCGGCGACGATTGGAAAGCGGACAATGAACTCGAGGAGCAGCAAGCCTTTTTTGTCGGGACGTCCAATCCGCACCATATGACCTACGAGCTGGCCGGAAAACGCCGCGTCGACGATCGTACGTATTTGTTCACTTTGCGGCTGTACGAGTATTATTGGGGCCAGCCGGATTCCATTCTCGGCTTTCCCGCCGATTACGGCCGGGGCTGGACGATCGAAGCCGTCAGAGAAGGCGAGAGCGAGTCGGGCGAGGGGATCTGGCGGGTGAACCTTCAGAGCTGAGCAGCGCCCGTTCGCGATTAGGTTTGCCGCTCTCGGCGGCGCGCGAAGGCAGGCGGGGCTCGAGCCTTGAGTTACGGCTCGAAGCCCTCGCGGCTGACGAAGATCCGATCGGCGGGGAATACGCGCTGCAGCCGCTCCAGCACGATGCGATAGGCGGAGGGACGGTTCCATTCCGGCGCGTTCAGCTCGTCGTACAGCGTGTGGATGCCCAGGCTGCGCGTGCGCTTGCCGCCGCTGCCGTCGCCCATGAAATAGTCGTCCACGCATACCCGGTCCGTGGCTTGTCCGAGCAGCTCCGGGAACCTTTCCGTGCTGGGCAGGACGGGCGCGATCGCCGCCTGGGTCGGGATGCCGGCGTCGGTCAGCTCGCGCAGCGCCCTTAAGCGGGCCGGAATCGGCGGAGCGGACGGAGCGAAAGCTTTGCGGATATCCTCGCGGTCGGTCTCGACGGTCATGCTGACCCGTACCCGGTCGCCCAAGCGCTCCAGCAGATCGACGTCCCGGGTAACGAGCGGGCTGCGCGTCTGCACGAGCAGAAAATCGGGAGGCTCTTCGGCCATAACCTCCAGTAGAGACCTCGTCACCCGCTCCCGGTATTCGACGGGCTGGTAAGGGTCCGTGCTGGACGACATGAAGATCGTCACCGGACCCTTCGCCTTCGCTTTGCGTAGCTCCTTGCGCAGCAGGGCGTCGGCTTCCCGTTTTACGTCCACCCATTCTCCCCACTGGCCTTCATGGAACAAGGACACCGGCATCTGTCTCACATAGCAGTAGGAACAGCCGAATGCGCAGCCCGTATAGGGATTCAGCGAATGGGTGTATCCGCCCAGGAATCCGGTTCCTTTGTTCAACAGCGTCTTGGGAAGCTTATACTGCACCTCCGTCATTGCTCGTCCCCCCCTTCCTTGCGACGATCGCGCCGCTTACTTTCATAACCCTAGTATAATTCCGAACGCAAACGAATGGAACGCCGCCCCCTGAGCCTAATCTAACTCAGACTAACTCAAGATACTCGACGGAATCGGTCATCTCCCTTCGGAAAACCTCCATTTGACCTAAGATGTTCTACAAAATCGGTTATCTCCCCCCGAAAAACTTCCATTTGACCCGAGATGTTCTACAAAATCGAGTAACGTCCCCCCATTCCGGCTCAAACGACGGACAATGTTCTAAAAAACCGATTATCTCCCCTCAAAAGGTCCGTTGGACGGCTGCAGGCGAAAGGGGCTGGCGTTTTTTTCATAAGCGGAAATTCTCAATATCTGTTATGATAGCCATAAGGCCCTTTCGGAGGGTCTATTTTCCTATACAGGAGGAATCGATTCATGAAATCTTTGTTTAGGCTGCTGACGGAGTACGTAACCGCGGGCAAGGAGGGTGAGACTCTGTATGAGCCATAGTTTGGAGCAAACCTTCCGCCAGGATTTGCGGGAGCAATTGGCTTATTTCGAGAAGGAGACGTCCGAGCTGCTGAGGAAAGCGTACCCCGATCTGGCCAAAAGAGATGCGATTCACGCTCTGGTCTCCAAATACTGCGACCATATTTATGGCTATCTGAACGGCGATATTCTAGGGGAAATCGACGAGTGCGTATGGATCGGCTCGGTCGTGACGATTATAGACGAAATCGACGGCACGGAAGAACGGTATAAAATCGTGCTGCCGCATGAAATCAACGCCGATCTGGGACATATCTCTTTCCTTTCTCCGCTGGGCAGCCGGCTGCTGCTCGCACACAAAGGGGATCGCATCGAAGTGGATTCCCCGTCGGGCAGCTACGGCGTTATGCTGTTCGAGGCTGCCTACGAAAAATGAAGCTTTCGCCGCGTTTTCGTATTTCCGATCCTATTCCGATCCCGGAGAACTCTCCGGGATTTTTGGCGATTGCGCGCCTTTGACGGCATGTCCCGCTGGATCAACATGCAGACGGTCGTCGCCGAGGCGGATCGCGCATGCCGGAGGAGCTTCGGTCGTCCCGGCGGGGAAACTTCCCTCTGTGCGCTGCGTTTACTATATTATAGAGTAGAATAATTACAGCTCACGAAGGAGCGAACGGAATGATTCTGTATTTTCGGGACAACTTCTTTAACGCCGGCGGAACGGAAATCGTCAACGAATACAGGGAACCGGTCGGGCTCGTCGACTTGCGAAGCGCCTTCGGATCGGCGCTGAACGTATACGGAGGAGACGGCAGGCCGCTCTTCGGCGGCCGTTTTCGGCTGCTGTCCAACAAGTGGGCGGTGACGGACGCAAGCGGCGGGGAATGCGGCCTGCTAAGGTACCGGATGTCGTTCCTGTCCAAAAGGTATGAGTACGACCGATACGGCGCCGGCGTGTTCGAGGTGACTTCCCCGGCCTTCTCGCGGGATTACGAGATCAGGAACGGCAAGGGCGAGCTTGTCGTTTCCTTTCAAAAAATAAGCGGCTGGTTCGAGTCGTCCGCCTTTCGCCTGACGGTGCATACCGGTTGGATCGACGGCTATGAGTGGGTTGCGGTGATTATGGGAATGCACGAAATTCGGAAACGGCATCGCCAATCGGGCGCATGACGTACCGGAAGGGGGAATGCGGCGATGAATACAAGGAAGCTTCGGTTAAGCGTGCTCGATCTGGTCCCCGTGCTCGAAGGAGCGGACGCGCCTTATGCGCTCGGGCGGGCGGTCGAGCTGGTCCGATTGGCCGAGCGGCTCGGTTATCGGCGTTACTGGACGGCCGAGCATCACGACATGCCCGGGCTGGCCTGCACTTCTCCGGAAGTGCTGCTGGCTCACATAGGAGCGAGAACGGAACGCATCCGGCTGGGCTCGGGAGCGGTGCTGCTTCCTCATTACAAGCCGCTGAAGGTGGCCGAATCGTTTCACATGCTTGCCAGCCTGTACCCGGGACGCATCGATATCGGACTGGGAAGGGCGCCCGGAGGCTCGGGCGAGGCAAGTCTGGCGCTTAGCGGCAACTTCCTCGAGAACGTCGGCAAAATGCCCGAGCTGCTCGAGGATCTGATGCGCCTGCTCCAAGGAACATACGAGTACGACGGACGGCCGGTGGCGGCCCGTCCGATCCCGCCCGAGCCGCCGCATCCCTGGCTGCTTGGCACGAACAAGAAAAGCGCGGCTTACGCCGCGCGGTTCGGAACGGGTTACGTTTTCGGCCAATTCATGAGCGATTCTTCCGGGGAGGAGGCGCTGCGGACGTATCGCGACGGCTTCGCGCCTTCTCCGCTGTGTCCGGAGCCTCGCGCCTTCGTCGCGGTCGGCGTCGTATGCGCGGACACCGACGAGGAGGCGGAGCGGCTTGCCTCGTCCGAAGAGAGCCCCGCGAACGCAAGAAGACTGTTCGCGGGTTCTCCGGGCAGTCTTCGCGTCCGGCTGCGATCGCTCGCCGATTCGTACGGCGTCGACGAGTTCATCGTCGTCACGATGCTGGCGGATTATCGAGCGCGGCTTCGTTCCTACGAACTTCTCGGGCAGACGCTGTCCGACGGATAACGGTCCGCCGCGAAATTTTAGTAGATCCGCCGTTTCCAGCCTCTCAGCTTGGCGATCGCTTCGATATAATAGTAATCCCCGTAGATCAGGGAGACGTCGATGTTATCCGTGCCGCTGCCCGTGGCGTGTAGCAAAATCGCCTCGTGGTCCGGCCGGTCCCATGTCGCGTAGTTCTCGGTAAGAGACTTGAGAATTCGCTTCGCGGCCGACAGGTACATTCGCTTCTCGCCCGCGGGAACGGCCGCCGCGATTTCCAGCAGTCCGGAGGCGGCGATGGCCGCCGCCGAGCTGTCGCGGGACATGCCCTCGAGCGATTCGAGCCGGAAGTCCCAGTAAGGCACGGAATCGTCGGGAAGCGCGGAGACGAAGTAGTGGGCGACCCGCTTGGCTTCGTTCAAGAAGCGAACATCGCCCGTATAGCGATAAGTGTTCGCGAATCCGTGCAAGGCCCAGGAGTTGCCCCGGCTCCAGGTCGATTCCGGAGCCAGCCCTTGCCCGCCGAACGATTCGATGTATTCGCCGGTTTCGGGATCGAAGGAAATAATATGGTTCGTGGAGCCGTCCTCCCGAACGCCGTACTTCATCGTCGTCTCCGCGTGGCGAACGGCGATCTGCTTGTAGCGGGGATCTCCCGTCGTCTCGCTGGCCCAGAACAACAGAGAAACATTCAGCATGCTGTCGATGATCGACCAGCCGGCTTTGTCCCCGTTCCAGGCCCGCAGGAAGTTCCCGGCCAGATTAAAGCGGGAGGCAAGGAAGTTCGCCGCGTCGATTCCCCGGCGTTGCCCGTCCGCGTCTCCGGTTATTTTATGCTTGATGACCGCCGTGGACAGAAACTGGAAGCCGACATCGTGGTGAAAGCTTTGCGCCTGCCGGGCGAAGTACGCCTCCATTTTAATATCCCAGCCCCAAGCCGCCTCCTTGTAGTGCTCCTTGCCGGTCATGTCGTACAGCACCCACAGAATGCCCGGCCAGAAGCCGGAGGTCCACCAGTCCATATCCGTGTCGTCGTACCGTCCGTCATCGAGAGCCACGTGCGGCGTCTTGGTCCCGATCTGCGCGATCATGCGGTCGACTTTGCCCTCGATTTTTTGCCATACTTCATCCAGGTAAACGTTGTCCATCTCTATTCCGCCTCCTTTGTTACCCGAATTATAACTCGACCCCGGCGATCGAAGTTGTGGTACGATGGATGAAAATGTTGTTATTTTGTCCTGTGCGGGGGAGAACATGAAACGGCTATACTCGTCGGTTTCCTTTGAAGGCAAACGCATCGTCTGGGACTATCGGCTGCGCAGCGACGCGCCGTTCCAGGGCTATTACCATTGGCATCCGTGCTTCGAGCTGCTCTTCGTCCACGAAGGGGAGGGGACCGTGATCGTCAATCAGATCGCTTACGAGATCAAGCGCGGGATGCTGTTCGTGTTCCAGCCGTTTCATTTGCACAAAGTGTACCCCCGGCCGAGTCCGGAACAGCCTTATATTCGATCGAAGCTGCATTTCGTTCCCGAGGAGATGGCCGACGGAATGAAAGATTTCCCTCGGCGCTTCAATCTGCTGCAGCGGCTGTGGGAGGGGCAGGACACTCTGTGCGCATGGGATTTGCTGGAGCATGCCGAATATTTGGAGCAGCTGCTCCGACGGTACGATCGTCAGGGCGCGGCCAAGGGACATGCGTCGGAGGAGGACGACGTGCTGTTTCTGCTGCAGCTGCTCGGCGTCATGCAGGAGGCGGAAGGGAGCTTCGGGCACGACGCCGCCGCGGGGATCGTCCGCAGGCCGCTTCGTTATTCGGAGAAGATCATGCGCTGGATCGAGGGGCATTTTGCCGAAGAGATCGGCCTGGAACGGATCGCGGACGAGCTGCATCTGTCCAAGTCTTACGTGTCCCGCGTTTTTCGAACCGAGACGGGCGCCAGCCTGACCGATTACTTGACGGCGCGAAGGATCAAGCACGCCTGCCGGCTGCTGCAGACGACGACTTTGCCGGTGGAGCGAATCGGCGCCGAGGTCGGGCTGCCCGACGCGTCGTATTTCGTTCAATTGTTCAAGAAGGTGATCGGAACGACTCCGCTGAAGTACAGGAACCGGGCGTAAGCTGCAGAAGCCGAACCGGTGCGTGCCTCATCGGTTCAACTGTGCCGCTTCTTTTTGCCCGGCGGCAAGCATAAGCTTGAACCATGGAATCCCGGGGACGACCCTGCATAGGGGCTTACGTGGGGAGGGGCAAGCGATGCGGAAAAAATGGGGCAGAGGTTTTCAAATCAATAGTTTCGGTAACGGCTCGCCGTTCAAGTCGCTCAAGCCGCTTCCCCGCCGCTGGGGGAGGAAGGCGGTTTTTCCGCGGCTTGGAGCGTCTTCGCCCAGGCCCGCGCCGCGCAAGTGGGGGACGACGAGGCGTTTCTCCGCCGGGAGCGGCGGCTCCGGCTCGGGGTATGCGCCGGCCAAGCGATGGACAACGAAGCGCCAGGGGCCGAGAATGAAGCGCAAGCACTTATGGCTTGTCGCGCTGCTGCTGATCGCGCTGGCGGTCATCCAGGGCATGATCTTCCTGGACCGCGAGCTGCGGCAGCCGCTGATGTTTCTCGCCAAGGTGAAGGTGAACCAGTTGGCGACGGAGGCGATCAACGCGGCGATCAAGGCCGAATTCGCCCGCGCGGCCGAATCGGACAAAATGATTTCGTGGCGCACGAGCGACGACGGGAAAATCACGGGCTTCGAGCTCGATTACAAGCAGCAGATGGCCATTACGTCCAAAACGATCGAAGTCGTCGAACGTTCGCTCAAGGAGCATGAGGACGTGCCGGAGCGCATCCCGATCGGCCACGCGCTGAACAGTCCGCTGATTTCGTCCATCGGTCCGAGCGTGGCCATCAATTTCCATCCGGCAAGCGTCATTAAGGCGGAAGTGGGGCTGAATCAGACGGAGGCCGGCATCAATATGCTTCTCGTCGAAGTGTACGTGCGCATTCGCACGGAAATCGCCGTCGTAATCCCCTTCGACCGCGAGCCGGAAATCGTGGAGACGAAAATTCCGCTCTCCTACGCCCTTGTCGTCGGAGACGTGCCGTCCTACTATTACGACGGCAGCGGCAACCCGGTCGGCAGCGGCGCCTCCCAGGCTCCGGCGATCGCCCTGCCGCTGCCCGGCGCGGACGCGGCCCCGTCTCCCTCGCCCGCCCCTTCGCCGGATGCGGGAGACGGGGTGGAGCATTAGCAGAGAAAGACCCGCCTGCCGGATGGGCTGCAGCGTTTTTCCGGAGGCGGGGAGCCACTGTACGGCCCTTTTGACAATCGTTCGGCCGGTATACAATATTGCATATTTTGTTGCTTTCCCGATTGAAAGCGCTTAAAATAACGATTTGAGCGATAAACAAGGGGGAGCGGTTTATGGGCGTGAGTAAGCGGTTGGGACAAAAAACGTTGTTTGTTCATCTGATGATTCCCTACTTTTTGTTCATGCTGCTGGCGCTTTTTCTCGGGTGGCTGTTCTATAATCAGACCTACGACGTCGTCAAAAGCGAAGTGATGCGCAACAACATGCATCTGCTGGAGCAAGTCAAGGAAACGATGGACAGCCGGATGTCCGAAATGAATATGATCGCGATGCAGTTGTCCAGCAATCCAAGAGTGCAGAGTTTTCAGCGGGTAAGCGACCCGTTTAACGATACGACGACGTACAAGGTGCTGGAAACCCAGAAAAACCTGTACAGCTACAGCGCCTCCAACAACTTCGTGCTGGATTATTACTTGCTGTTCAAGAACAGCGATCTGGCCTTGTCCACCAATACGACCTACGAGCTGCCGGCGTTTTACGAGCATGTGCTTTCCTATGAAAACATGGATTACGCGACATGGCGGGAGGAACTGTTCGATACGTACCGCAATCGGGAGATCATGCAGACGGGGGCGGCGTCGTATCAGGGACGATCCTACGAGATGTTGACTTACGTCCAGTCCCTCGGTTATCCGGGGCATGTTCAAGGCGCTCTGATCGTGCTGGTCGACGCTCAGAATCTGAAATCGCTGCTATCCGGCGTGGATGTCTCCGACGGCGGCTGGGCGGCCATTGTCGACGAGAAGGGGAGGCTGGTCAGTTCGCTGTCGTCCGACGGCGGCGTGCCGGAAGTCGACGGCGACGACTATCCCGGAAAGTCAGGCATGATCGAGCCTTCCGCGGAGACGGGCGACCGGATGCTGACCTATATGAAATCGGAGTACAATGGCTGGAGCTACGTCGTGGCGCAGCCTCCGCATATCGTGCTGGGCAAGGTGTTTACGCTGAAGCAGCTTACGCTGACGATTCTGCTCGTGTTCGTCGCGATCGGCTTCGTGCTGGCGTATTTGTTCGCCAACCGGAGCGGAAAGCCGCTGGCCAGAATCGTGTCCATGCTGAAGGAGCGCCACGTCAGCGCGCAGCCGCAGCGGCCGAAGGATATGTACGGCTTTATCCAGCATTCGTTAAACCATTTGATTCACGACAACGACGAGCTTCAGCGGGAGATCGAACGGCAGTCTCCGCTGCTGTGGGAGACGTTTTTCCAGCGCTTGCTGAAGGGCGAGTTCATGACGATGAACGAGATCAACACCTTGCTGCAGCATCAGCGCATCGAGATTAACGGGATCGGCTACGCGGTGGGCATCGTTCACTTTCCCGTTCCGGGAGGCGAGCGAGGCGCCGACGCTTTAACGAAGCTGGACATCGAGCGGGTGCTGATCAAGGAAGCGCTCGGCGGATATTTGGGCGACGCCAAATACGTCCATAATCTGGCGGAGGACAAGCTTGCCCTGCTGTTCGTGGATTACGTCGGGGACGAGGCGCAATTTCGGCAGCGAACCCAGCGCGGCCTGACGGCGATTACGGAAGGCTTGGCCGCACGGGTGCAATCGAAGCTTCTCTTTGCCGTCGGGGGATTTCGTTCGTCGCTGCTGGACGTATCGGGGTCTTACGAGGAAGCACGCCAGTCTCTGTGCGCCTTGCGGGACGAAGAGGACGCGAAAATCGTCTGGTATGCCGATCTGCCCAACGAGCAGGCCGGTTTCTACTTCCCCGCGGACGCCGAAAGCCGTCTCATCAATTATACGAAGGCGGGAGAAACCTCGGAGGTTCGCCAACTGCTGGAATCGCTGTATCGGGAAAACTTCCAGCGGCGCCATTTGCCTCTGGCTATGCAGCAATTGTTTTTCTTCGAGGTCGTGAGCTGTCTCGTGAAGCTGCAGGACGAGCTGCTTCCGAGAACGCCGCTCGATATCAAGCAGCTGTTCCAGCAGTTTGCGGCGGGTGAAAGTCCGCATCTCGCGTACCGCTCCGTATCGGAACGGTTTCTGGAGGCGAGCGAAGAGGCGGACGGGCGCAAAAAAAGCCGCAACGTGAAGCTGATCGACGATATTCTCGCCTACGTCAACGAGCACTTCGGAGAAGCCGCACTTAATCTGGACGCCGTCGCGGATCGCATGAACATCTCCAAAGGGTACATGTCGCAATTTTTCAAAGAGCAGACGGGAATCAACTTCTCGGATTACCTGGAGAAGCGGCGGATGGACGAGGCGAAGCGCCTGCTGGGCGACACCTCGCTGCCGATCGGTTATATCGCGGAGCGGGTGGGCTATCAGTCGTCCAGCACGTTCTGCCGGGCGTTCAAGCGAAGCGGCGGGTTAAGCGCGACGTCCTATCGCGAATTTACACAGGGGAACATGGCGGTCAGCTCCGCCGAGGGTTGACAATTACCGAAGTCGGGCCAGGGCCGGTCGCCCTGGCTCTTTGTTTTCCTGCACTCTGCGGACCCGGAATCCCGCGTCGTTACATCAATCTGAGCAAATGCCAAAAGACCGGACAAACGACAAGCCCGCTTTCTGCAACATTGTATACGATCCTGCGCATTTCCAATTTACGGCCCGGGCGACATGGGCCTATGCTGGGAATACTCCGCTCGGCCGATGGACCGGTCATCGTTCGAGGCGGCAACCGAACCAGTGCAGGGAGGTGAACAGGGAAGTGAATGCAACGAACGCGGGCGCGGCGAAAATGCGAACGAAAGCCGATGCGGCACCTTCGCCGCTCAAGCGGTCTCCTTTCGTCAAGAAGCTCGTGAAGAGCTGGCAATTGTATGTTTTGATGGCGCTTCCATTTCTGTACCTGATCGTCTTCAAGTACGTGCCGATGTACGGGGCGCAGATCGCCTTCAAAAATTTCGTCGTGACCAAGGGGATATGGGGCAGCGACTGGGTCGGGCTGAAGCATTTCGAACGGTTCGTGAATTCCTATGACTTCTGGCGGATTTTGAAAAATACGTTGATTCTCAGTTTTTACAACTTGATCGCGGGGTTTCCGTTTCCGATTTTGCTCGCGCTCGGACTGAACTACTTGAGAAGCAACGCGTACAGGAAAGCGGTTCAGATGGTAACCTACGCGCCCCACTTCATTTCCGTGGTCGTCGTAGTAGGCATCATCAAGGAACTGCTCGATCCGCGGATCGGCATAGTCAACAAGCTTTTGGGGCTGCTCGGCATCGGGCCGATCAACTTCATGGGCGAGATCTCGATGTTCTCGTCCATCTATGTCTGGTCGGACGTCTGGCAGCACGTCGGCTTTAACTGCATTATCTTTATCGCCGCGCTGGCCGCCATCGATCCGGCGCAGCACGAGGCGGCGGTCGTGGACGGGGCGAGCAAACTTCGCCGGATGTGGCACATCGATCTGCCCGGCATCATGCCGATGGCGATCATTCTGCTCATTCTCAATACCGGCCACATTCTGGACGTTGGCTTCGAAAAGGTGCTGCTGCTGCAAAATCCGATCAACCTGAAGGCCTCGGAAATTATCGACACCTATGTGTACAAGGTCGGTTTGACCGCGCAAGTGGCCAATTATTCGTATTCGACGGCTATCGGGCTCTTCAAGTCCGTCATTAATTTGGCGCTGCTCCTGACCGTGAACAAACTTGCGCAGAAGACGAGGCAGGCAAGCCTGTGGTAGGAAGGTGAAATCTTGAACAGCTCGTTTCGCAATGAATCCTGGTCGGACAAATCGTTTACATGGATTAACGCAGCCGTAATCACCGTGCTGTTTCTGAGCGTGCTGTACCCGATCGTATATATCGTCAGCGCCTCGTTCAGCGATTCGCAGGCCGTTGTATCCGGGGAAGTATGGCTGTGGCCGGTTCGGCCGACGCTGGAGGGCTATTCCGCGGTCTTCCAATACGATCAGGTATGGACCGGCTTCAAAAACTCGCTGATCTATACCATCGTCGGTACGGCGATCAACGTGGGGATGACGGTGCTGGCGGCGTATCCGATGTCTCGCAAGGACTTTTTCGGCAAAAACTTGTTTATGATCGCGTTCATGTTCACGACCATGTTTACGGGCGGTCTCATTCCGAACTATTTGCTCGTTCGCGAGCTCGGCATGCTCGACACCGTCTGGGCGATGGTCATTCCCGGCGCCTTGACGGTCTGGAACGTCATTATTGCGCGCACCTATTTCCAGATGTCCATTCCGGACGAGCTGCTGGAAGCGGCCCAATTGGACGGCTGCAACGATTTTCAGTTCGTCTGGAAAATCGTCATTCGCCTGTCGGGACCGATTCTCGCCGTCATTACGCTGTACTACGCGGCGGGCAACTGGAATCAATATTTCAACGCCATGATTTACTTGAAATCCCAGGCACTGTACCCGCTGCAGCTGGTGCTCAAGGATATTCTCGTCAGCAACGACGTTGATTCCGCGCTGCTGTCCGGCGATCCGCTCGACGCGGCGAAGCGGGAAGCGCTGAAGACGCTGCTGAAGTTTTCGTTGATTGTTATTTCTACGTTGCCTTTGCTGCTGTTTTATCCCTTCGTGCAGAAATATTTGGTTAAAGGCGTTATGATCGGGTCACTAAAAGGATAAGGGGACGGTTACGAATGAAGATCAAAAAGATGGCGTTAACGTTGGTTTGCTGCTTGGCATTCACGGGATCGCTGGCGGCTTGCAGCGGCAAGTCGGAGACGAAAGAATCGCAGGGGGCGGCTTCCACGGCTTCCGTCGGAACGGGAGCGGCGGTGAACGACGCGGGCGCATTCCCGATCGTCGACGAGAAAATCACGCTCAAGGTCATGACCGCGGCCAATCCGGCGGTCGAAAACTTCGAGACGAACGAATTCACGAAGTATTTCGAAGAGCTGACGAACATTCACATCGAGTGGGAACTGGTTCCGACCAGCATGGCGGCGGAGAAGCTGAACCTGACGTTGGCGAGCGGCGACCTGCCGGACGTGATCATGATGATGGATGTCACGCCGGAGCAGCAGGCGCTGTACGGCGAGCAAGGCATTCTGCTGCCGCTTAACGACTATATCGAGAAGTACGGCGTCAACACGAAAAAGCTGTTCGAGGAAAGCCCGTTGGTCAAGCCGACGATCACCTCGGCCGACGGCAACATCTACGCGCTTCCGGCGCCCAACGAATGCTACCACTGCTCGATGCGTCAGAAGCTGTGGATTTACGAGCCTTGGCTGACCGCTCTCGGCTTGGAAATGCCGACGACAATCGACGAGTTCTACGAGGTGCTGAAAGCGTTCAAGACGCAGGATCCGAACAAAAACGGACAAGCCGATGAAATCCCGTTCTCGGGCGCGCCGCAGGTTGCGCAGACGTCTACGCTGACGACAAGCGTGGAAAATTTCCTGATGAACTCCTTTACGTACGCGCCATATACCCGGCTTTACGTCAATGAGGAAGACAAGGTCGACGTTCCATTCAACAAGGAGGGCTGGAAGGAAGGGCTTGCGTGCCTGCACAAGCTGTACAAGGAAGGCTTGATGGATCCGCAGGCGCTTACCCGCGACGCCGCGCAGCTCGTCCAATTGGGCGAAAACCCGGGCGTCGCCGTGCTGGGCGCGGCCTCCGGTCCGAATATGAGCGTCGTATCGCAGCTGAACGGGGCGAGCGGCAGATGGAAGGAATATGTCGCGGTACCGCCGCTTAAAGGACCGAACGGCGTACAGCTGACGCAATACGATCCGTATCAGGTCGCACCGGGCAAGTTCGTCATCACGAACGCGGCGAAAAATCCGGAAGCGGCGTTCCGCTTCGCCGACGCGCTCTACGATCGCGAGATGACGCTGCGTTCCACGATCGGCGAGCCGGACGTGGATTGGAGATGGGCGGAGTCCGGAGAGATCGGACTGAATGGAGAACCGGCCATCTATAAGGACGAATCGAAATTCGGCGTGACGCAAAACAAGCATTGGTCGCAAACGGGCATCGCTTATCGGCCGAACTCGCTTCGCCTGGGCGCGGTGGCCGACCCGGAAAACCCGCTGGAATCGATTCTGTACTCGGAGACGAAAAACAAGTACGAGCCGTACCGCGTCGAAGTGGAGACGGTGCTGCCTCCGCTGAACCTTACCGTCGATCAGTCGCAGGAAATCGCCGATTTGTCCAAGACGATCTACGATTACACGAACGAGATGATGGCGCGCTTCATTATCGGCGATGCCGGGCTGGAAGAGGAATGGGATAAATATTTGCAGACGCTGGAAAGCATGAACCTCCCCCGTTACCTGGAAATCTACCAAGAAGCCTACGAGGCGCGCAAAGCGGCCGTCGCAAACTGAACGACAAAAGGAAGGGTGCGCAAACATGACTAGACCAGCTTTCGAAGTTCCGGACAAATGGAAATGGTTTACGGAAAGCCGTTACGGCCTGTTTATCCACTGGGGGCCCTATGCGGAGCACGGACGGGGGGAACAGGTGCTGTTTCGGGAGCATCTGGACCAACAAGCTTACGCAGAACAAGCATGCCGCTGGAATCCCGAGCATTTCGACGCCGAGCTGTGGGCGTACCAAGCGAAGAAAGCCGGCTTTAAATACGCCTGCCTGACGACAAGGCATCACGACGGGTATTGTCTGTGGGACAGCGCGTATACCGACTATACAAGCGCCAAGCAGGCGCCGAAGCGGGATTTCGTGCGCGAATACGCGGAGGCGTTCCGCAAGGCCGGGCTGCGCGTCGGCCTCTACTATTCCTGGATCGACTGGCGGCTTCCGGCGTACTTCGAAGGCCCGCAAACCAATCCGGAGGGCTGGGCGAAGGTACGCGCATATTTGCACAACCAGGTCAAGGAACTGCTTACCGAATACGGGCGGATCGACCATTTCTTCTTCGACGGCGTCTGGCCGCGCAATGCCGACGATCTGGGCAGCGTCGAGCTTGTTGAGGAGATGCGCAAGCTGCAGCCCAACATTCTGATCAACAACCGGCTCGGCTATTCGAAGGCGCACGACGGCTATCGCGCGGACGGCGGCGTCGGAGCCGGCGATTCGGAGACGCTCGGGGACTTCGGCACGCCGGAGCACCTGATTGTCACCGACAGCAAGCGGCTGTGGGAATCGTGCCAGGTGACGACGTGGCGGCTCTGGAGCCACGTGTTCGGCGAGCGCTGGCGTCCCGCGGACTACCTGCTCGATATGCTGTGCGAATGCGCAGAGAAAGGGGGGGCGCACGGCGGCAACCTGCTGCTGAACGTAGGGCCGCAGGCGGACGGTCTGTTCCCTCCGGAGTTTCTGCAACGCGCCGACGAGATCGGACGCTGGCTTGAGGTGCACGGCGAAGCGATCTACGGCAGCGACGGCGGCTCCGTGACGGAGTTTATTACACGGGGCCGCCAGACGACCCGGGGCGACAATCTGTATTTGATTATTCGGTTCTGGGACGGACGGCCGCAGCTGAGACTGGCCGATCTGGTCGCGAAGGTGCGCGAGGTGACGCTGCTGACGACCGGGCAGAAACTGCCGTTCCGCCAGGAGGGCGACGAGCTGATCATCGACGGCTTGCCGAAAGAAGCGCCAACCCGCCTGTTCCCGGTCATCCGCGTGACCTGGGACGGACGGCCCGCGGCTAACCAGTGGGGCCGGGAGCGCCTCTGGGAAGGCGATCCCGCCCGCGTCGCCGAATGGGCGCGTCGACAGCGCGGAGAATCCGTCTACGTCGACGGGGCGGAGAGATGACGGCGGGCCGCATCGAACGCCGGCTGGACGAGCTGGGCATCCGCTTGGGGGCGGTGCCCCCGGCCGTGGCGACATACGTGCCGGCGAAGACGGTTGGCAGCCTGGTGTATACGTCGGGGAACGACTGCCGCGTCGACGGCGTGCTGATGCTTGCGGGCAAAGTCGGCTCGGATCTGACAGTGGAGCAGGGCTACGCCGCGGCCAGACAGGTCGCGATCAATTTGCTGGCCGTGCTAAAGGAGCATCTGGGCGAGCTGGATCGAATCAAGCAGGTCGTCAAAATGCTGGCGTTCGTCAATAGCGCGGACGGCTTTACACGCCAGCCGTTCGTCATTAACGGCGCGTCCGACCTTCTCGTCGAGGTGTTCGGCGAGAAGGGCAGACACGCGCGCTCGGCGCTGGCGGCCAACGAGCTTCCGTTCGATACGCCGGTCGAGATCGAGCTGATCGTCGAGGTGGAGGAAGCGTGAGCGCATTGGCGGAGCTTCCGACGCCGGCGGTCTACGTCGATCTGGATATCCTGGAAGGGAACATTGCGGCCATGGCCGAGCGGCTGAAAGCGCGAGGCCTCTTCCATCGTCCGCATCTGAAATCGCACAAATCGGTCGCGGTGGCCCGCAGGCAATTGGCGGCCGGCGCGATCGGCGTGACGGCCGCCAAGCTCTCCGAAGCGGAAGTCTTCGTCTCGGCAGGCATTCCGAATCTCCTGCTGGCCTATCCGATCGTCGGCGCCGACAAGCTGGACCGATTCAAGGCTTTGCATGCGAAGACGGATATGCTGGTCACCGCGGACAGCCTGACGGCTGCGGAAGGCTTGTCCGCGGTCGGCGTCGCGACCGGCAAGCCGGTGTCCGTGCTGATCGAGATCGACGGAGGACTGCATCGCAGCGGGCTTCAGCCGGGCGGAGACGCGCTGCGGTTCGCCCTGGAGGCTCGGGAGCTGCCCGGTCTCAAGATTCGCGGGTTGATGGGGTACTTCGGCAACGTCTACAAGCATGCGCACGGACCGGACATGGCCCGGGCGGTCAGGGAAGAGGCCGCGACGATGGCGGCGACCGCGAGGCTGTTCCGGGAGAACGGCGTCGCCGCCGATATCGTCAGCACGGGCTCGACCCCAGCCGGCATGTACGCGGAAGCGCTGGAGGGCGTGACCGAGGTGCGCGCGGGCAATTACGTCTTCTTCGACGCCTCGGGCGTCGGTATTGGAATGGCGGCGGAGAGCGAATGCGCGCTGCGCGTCGTCGCAACCGTCGTCAGCGTGCCGGTGCCGGGAAGGGCGACAATCGACGCGGGCACGAAGACGCTGACGAGCGATCGGGCGCACCGGCGGGACGGCTTCGGCATCGCGGTCGGGCTGCCGGAGGTGACCATCGCGGGATTAAACGAGGAGCACGGCTTCCTGCAATTCGATCCGGCGCGCATCCGGCTTCGGGTCGGCGACCGGGTGGAGCTGATCCCGAACCATGCTTGCGTGCTCCCCAATCTGCTGGACCGCATCGCCGGCGTTCGTTCGGGCGAGGTGGTGGAATGGCTGATCGTCGACGCGCGCGGCTGCAGTACGTAAGACGGGCCGGACGGGAGAACCGTTCGGCAAGGAAACGCGTATAACGGCCAAGCGGCGGGTCGCGGGCCCGCCGCTTGGCGAATGAAGGGGACGACGGAATGAAGCGGTTGGCGAATTTGAAGATCGATCCCGGCGAGGTCGATGCGGTGCTGCGGGACTTGGTGGCGATTCCGAGCGTCAATCCCGCTTTCGCCGGCGGGACGGGAGAAGCGGGCGTCGCCGCTTACGCGGCCGACTATTTGCGCCGGAACGGCGCGCTCGTCGAGGAGCAGCCCGTCCTGCCGGGGCGCAGCAACGTGCTGGGCCGCCTGCCCGCCTCCGAAGACGGGCCGATGCTCTTGCTGGAGGCGCATATGGATACGGTGCAGACGACCGGCATGACCGTCGATCCGTTCGCCGGACGAATCGAAGACGGCCGGCTGTACGGGCGCGGGGCATGCGACACGAAAGCTTCGCTGGCCGCGATGCTCGTCGCCGTCGGTACGCTGGGGAGAAGCGGAGGCTCGCTTCCTACCGGCGTTCATCTGGCCGCCGTCGTGGACGAGGAAGTGGAATATCGCGGCGTCTCGGTGCTGGCGGGCGCCATCTCTGCCGGACGGCTGAGGGTCGACGCCGCCGTCGTCGGGGAGCCGACGGAGCTGCATCGCGTTGTCGCCCACAAGGGCTGCGTCCGATTCCATATCGAGGTTCGCGGAATGTCTGGCCACAGCTCGGAGCCGGCGAAAGGGATCAACGCGATTCAGAGCATGGCGGAGGTTCTCTCCTTCCTGCGCAATGAGATAGAACCCGGCTACGAGGCGCTTCGGCATGCCTGGGTCGGGCCCCCGACGCATTGCGTCAGCGAGATCGTCGGCGGCGACGCTCCCAATACGATTCCGGGCTTCTGCCGGGTGACCGTGGATCGCAGAACCGTGCCCGGAGAAGATCCGCTGGCGGTGCGGGCCGCGCTCGAGGAACGGCTGCACGGGTTGGCCCGGAGAACGCCGGGGCTGTCGCTGACGGTCGGCAAGCCCTTCATTGTCGACTACGCGATGGAGGTCGATCCGCGGTCGCCGATCGTCAGGCGGTTGGAGGCGGCGACGGAGAAGTTCGCGGCGGGCAAGCGCAATCTGGGCGCGGCCTACGGCACGGACGCGAGCAAGCTGGCGCGCGTCGGCGTCCCGACCGTCGTCTTCGGGCCGGGCTCCATCGCGCAGGCGCATACGAGCGACGAATGGGTGTCGCTCGCGGAGACAAGAACCGCGGCGGCGACGCTGCTGGATTTGATCGTTCATTACAGAGAGGATGAAGAGACATGACGCAAGCCAGAATCGGAATCGTCGGCGTCGGCACGATCTCGGAGCTGCATTTGAACGCCTACCGGGCCAACGCGGACGCGGATATCCGCGCGATCTGCGATATTAACGAGGGGCGTGCGCGGGAGACGGCGGTCCGCTTCGGGGCGCCCGGGTTTTATACGGATTACCGGGAGATGTTCGCTTCGGGGGAGCTCGACGCCGTCAGCATCTGCACCTGGAACAATACGCACGAGCCGATCGCCGTCGCGGCGCTGGAGGCCGGGCTGGACGTTCTCGTCGAGAAGCCGCTCAGTACCACGGTCGAGGCCGCGCTGCGCATCGAGGAGGCGGTTAGAGCCAGCGGACGCAAGCTTCAGGTCGGCTACGTCCGCCGATACGACGGCAACGCGCAGCTCGTCAAGCAGTTCGCCGATCGGGGAGAATTCGGCGAATTTTATTACGCCCATGCTTCCAGCATCCGCAGAATCGGCAATCCGGGCGGCTGGTTCGCGGACAAAAGCCGGTCGGGAGGCGGTCCGGTCATCGACATCGGCGTCCATGTCCTCGATCTGATCTGGTATTTGATGGGGAGGCCGAAGGTAAAGTCGATCTCCGCGAACGCTTATAGCAGGCTCGGCAACCGCGCGAACATTAAGCATTTGTCCGCTTACCGGACGGCCGATTACGACGCTTCCCGCAATTCGGTGGAGGATATGGCCAACGCGCTGATCCGCTTCGAGAACGGAGCTTCACTGATGTTGGAGGCAAGCTTTACGCTCCACGCCAAGGAGAACAAGACGACGATTCGGCTTCACGGCGACAAGGGCGGCGTGGAGATCGATCCGCAGCTGATCTTCGCGCTCGAGAAGCACGATACGATTCTGAACGTCACACCGCAGACCGACCACCCGGGCTTCCATCTGGAGAGCGCGTTCCAGAACGAGATCGACCACTTCGTCGATTGCGTGCTGAACGACCGGCAACCGCTTAGTCCCGTATCCGACGGCGTGGAGATGATGAAGATTCTGTGCGGTATTTACGAGTCGGCGGAGAAGGGCGAGGAGATTCGCTTTTAGTCGCACCGAAAGATGATCGATGGGAAAAGAAGAAGCATCTATCTCCTGGAGACTGCCTCATACGTTCCTGAAATGACCCATTTACGGGTTTACCAGTTCAAAATTTCAGGATCGTATAGCAGCGGAAGGCGATAGATGCGACTTGCAACCATTCATCGATCATCTTTTTGTACGACTTTCTTTATTTTATGGGGCAGCCCCTCATCGGCGGCCAAGGCCTACTCGTAAAGCCAAATGCCGGATACCGTCATGACCCCCGGAAGCGCGGCCTCGTCCACCGGCACGTTGTCGAACCAGCCGCCGACGGCCAGGTTGAGCACCAGGTAGAACGGCTGGTCGAACGGCATAACGCCCGGCTCCAGGGGCCGCTCGGCATAGCAGTGCCCGTCCACCAGCCAGCGGATGGAGCTTTCGTTCCATTCAAGCCCGTAATCGCGATATTCGTTGATCGTTCCGTTTTCCAGCTCGTAGGAGGATTCATCGGTCACTTTATGGTCCCAATCCTTCCCGTAGTGCAGCGTGCCGGACACTTGTCGGGGCAGGCGCCCTCTGGCCTCCATCATGTCGATCTCTCCGGAAGCGGGCCACTCGCCGTACGCTTTGTCCTGCGGAAGCAGCCAGATGGCGGGCCACAGCCCGTCTCCTGCCGGCAGCTTGGCGCGGACGACCAGCTTGCCGTAGCGAAAGGAAAAGCGGTCTCTCGTATCGATCCGCGCGGATGTATAAGCGAAGCTGCGCCCGTCTTTCTCTACGGTTTCGCGGCGCGCGCACAGGTTCAGCCCCGATTCGTCGAGATACAGGTTGCCGGGATTTCCCGTGTAGAACTGCCGTTCTCCGTTGCCCCACCCCGGATCTATCGGTTTGCCCTCGTCGTCCAGCAGGTCGTTGCCCAGACGAATATTCCACAAATTCAAATCGGCCCCGCCGCTGCGGAAATCCTGCTGCCACACCAGCTTGTTCATCCTTCGCACCCCTCTCCGTGATATTCCCAGAATACTGAATTTCGCAGACGAGTCAAACGAATCCAAAAAAATGGGATGGCTTCAAAAACGGAGGCCTTTTTTTCGCGCGTCCGTTTTTTTACGATGGAAGAGAAGGAGGCAGGCAAGATGGGCCAACGCAAAACCGGACAGATGAAAGCGTTTTTTAGGCAGTGGCAGTTGCAAAGCATGGTGGTTCCCGGCATCGTCTGGATGTTCGTCTTTTGCTACATTCCGATGTTATGGCTCATTATTGCTTTTATGGATTACAGCATTGCCAAGCCGATGCTGCAATCTCCCTTGGTCGGCTTGAAGCATTTCGAGGCGTTCGTCTCGGACGATCGTTTCTGGCGCTCCATCCGCAACACGCTCGGGATGAGCGCGATCAAGCTGGCGCTGGGCTTTCCGATCCCGATTCTGTTCGCCCTGCTGCTGAACGAAATTCGCAACCTTCGATTTAAGCGCACGGTGCAGACGATTTCGTATCTGCCGCACTTTATCGCCTGGACGATCTTCGGCGGCATTATGCTCAACTGGATGGGCGAGGGCGGCGTCGTCAACCAACTGCTGGTCGGGCTGGGGCTGCAGGAGCGCGAGATTTTGTATATCAGCGATCCGAAGTATTTCTGGTGGATCACCTATTTCTCCGACACGCTCAAGGAAACCGGCTGGAGCGCGATCATCTACATCGCCGCGATCTCCGGCGTCGATCCCGGCTTGTACGAGGCGGCGGAGCTGGACGGGGCCAACCGCTGGCAGCGGATGTGGCATATTACGATTCAATGCATACGCCCGACCATCGCCATCTTGTTTATTCTCGCGGTCGCAGGCATGCTCGGCAGCAACTTCGACCAGATTTTCATGCTCAAGAACAACATGAACCTGAAGATGGCCGAAAGCCTGGACCTGTACGTGTACAATATGGGTCTCGTGTCCGGTCGCCACTCCTTCTCGACGGCCGTGCTGTTTGCCCGTTCCATCGTGGCGTTGGCGCTGCTGTTCATGGCGAACTCCGCTTCCAAAAAGCTTAGCGGCGAAGGCATTTTCTGATAAGGGGGGAAAACGATGGGACAGCAGAGAAAAATCGGCCGCTTCGGCGCCTTCGATCTCTTCAACGGCTTGTTGATGCTGATCGTATGCTTTGCAACGCTGTATCCGATGTGGTTCGTGTTCGTCAACTCGTTTAACGCGCCCAAGCAGGCGTTGCTGGGCACGGTCAACTGGTTTCCCAAGGAGCTGTCGCTGGCCAGCTACAGCGTCGTGTTTAACGACAAGGTGCTGATGAACGGCTTCTATATTACGACCCTGCGCACGGTGATCGGAACCGTCGCGCACGTCCTGTTTACGGCCATCGTCGCGTACGGCCTGAGCAAGACCTACCTGATCGGCCGCAAGGTGTACATGAAAATCGCGCTGATCACGATGCTGTTCTCCGGCGGACTGATTCCGACGTTTATTTTGATGACCAAGCTGGGGCTGTACGACAATTTCCTGGTGTTTATCATCCCGGCGATGTATTCCTTTTTCAATATGGTCATCTTCATCAGCTTCTTCCGCACCATTCCCGACAGTCTGGAGGAGTCGGCCAAAGTGGACGGCGCTTCGGACTACGGCGTTCTGTTCCGAATCGTGCTGCCCAACAGCATGGCGGTCATTGCTACGATAGCGCTGTTTTCCGCCGTCTATCATTGGAACGATTATTATCAGGGCGTCATCTACATCCGCTCTCAGGACATTTTGCCGCTGCAGACGATGCTGTACAAAATCATTGCGGAAAACTCCATGTCGTTCATGCAGCAGCAGGCGATGGCCCAGTTCGGCGCGAAGCTGCCGGGCAATTCCATCAAGTTCGCTTCCATGATGGTGGCCACGCTGCCTATTCTGGTGTTCTATCCTTTTATTCAGCGCTATCTCGTCAAAGGGGTCATGATCGGCGCGATCAAAGGGTAAGCAAAAAATACAAAACGAAACAAAGAGAGGATGAACATGCAATGAAGCGCAAACTTTTGCAACCGGGCATGGCTCTGATTTTAGCGGTGATTTTGGCGCTTGGCCTGGCCGCATGCTCGAAGTCCGAAAATAACGAAAGCAAGCCGTCGGCCCAGCCGTCCGGCAGCGCCGCGCAGCCGTCCGAGAGCTCGTCGGGCGCTCCGGAGCCGAATCCCGAAGTTGCCGCGTGGCAGCTGGATACGAGCCCTGTCGATCTGACCTGGTTTGTAGGCGCTTCCTGGTACGGCCGCACTTGGGGCGACAGCTTGAACTCCAAGTACATCACCGAGAAGACGGGCGTCAACGTGAAAATCGAAGTGCCTTCCGGCGACGCCAACGAGCAGATGACGCTGATGATGACCTCCGGCAAGCTGCCCGACGTGATCAGCATGGGCTCCTGGGAAACCGCCGTCAAAAAGCTGTGGGAGGGCGACCATGTGTACGCCCTGAACGAACTGGCGGAGCAGTACGATCCGTATTTCTTCAAGGTGGCGGGCGACGGCACGCTGAAGTGGTACCGTCAGGAGAACGGCAATACGTACGGCATTCCGAACGATTCCTACAGCCCGAATCTGATGCATGAGACCGGCATGACCGCCGCCAACCAGACGTTCCTCGTGCGCAAGGATTTGTACGAGGAGATGGGCAGCCCGGATTTGTCGACTCCGGAAGGGTTCCTGAACGCGCTGCAGCTGTTGAAGGACAATTACGCCCAGTACAAAGGCCAGCCGATGAGCCCGTTCTTCGCGCAGGGCAACGTGCCTTACGGAATGACCGAGTATTTGCAAAACCTGTTGGCCGTTCCGCACGAGCAGGACGGCAAAGTGTACGACCGCATGACCGATCCCGACTACGTCGCTTGGCTGAAAACGTTCCGCACCGCCTACGAGCGCGGACTGATCAACGTCGATTTCCTCGTCGACTCCGACACTCAGGTAGAGGAGAAAACGAACAACGGCCGTTATTTTATGATGATTCGCGAATGGAACGGCATGGCGGCGGTTAACCCGATGCTGGCCGCAAGCGAAAATCCGGATTCCTACTATATCGCCGTGGACGGTCCTCAGAACAGCAACGGCGACAGCGCCAAGCTGTTCCCGGGCAACATGGACGGCTGGATGGTTACGATGATCAGCAAATCGGCCAAAAATCCGGAGCGCGCCATCCGTTTCCTGACTTATCTGGCCAGCGAAGAAGGGCAAAGAGACCTGTTTCTCGGCAAGGAAGGCGAGATGTGGGACATGATGGGCGACAAGCCGACATTAAAGCCGGAGCTGGTGCAATTGCTGGATAACGATATTGAAAAGCTGGAGAAGGAATACGGCATTATGGACACGTACTGGATGATGCGCAACCCGGTTATCGTCAATCAGTGGCGTCCGGAGAAGGCGCCGGTCATCAAGCAGATGGAGGACTTCGCCAACGCGCAGGCCGACATCGACAGCGGAATTTACAAAGGGCTTGACCCGCTCGGCGATTCCGAGGTCGCGGTGTCGTGGTCGCGCATCTCGCAAACCTGGGAGGAGGTCGTTCCCGAGCTGATTACCGCCAAGGACGAAGCCGCCTTCGACAAAATCTTCGAAAGCTTCCTGTCCAAGCGCGACAATTACGGCTTCGAGCAGGTGATGGCGCACCGCCAGACCGAGCTGGACGCCCGCAAAACCAAAATGGCGCAGTAACGCAAAGCTGGGGCCGCCCCGCAAGCGAGTTGTCCGATTCGGACAGCCTGCGAAGCGGTCCGTTTTCCCCCGCATCCCTAGGGCGTGTAATGCATACACGCCCTAAACGCCAAGCAGCATTGTGTGGTACGATTATGGGGGTGGGGAGGGCATCGAATTGAAAATTTTGCCGACGCGAATCAGGAAGATTTACCGCAATTCCCGCATCTCTCGCAAGCTGTTTCTGGCTTTCAGCGTCATGATCGCCGTTCCGGCTATTGCGATCTCTTTTTTATTTATCGGGATTAAGCAGAACCAGCTCTATAAGGACGCGATGACGACGGGCGGCAGCCATGTCGCGCGATTGAACGAGCAGCTGCGCAGCAAGATGGCGATGATTGAAAACGTTTCCTCGACCGCGCTGACCCAGAAGGCGTTCGTCGATTTTATTCATACGAATATGCGCGCGGACGGCTTGCGTCTCGTTAAGTTCAGGCAAAACCAGTTCGAGCAGATGCACAACATCATCCAAAGCAACGAGATGATCAGCGAGCTCAGCTTTTATGTCGATAATCCGAATTTGTATGAAATCTGGCCCGAAATCTACCATTACGACCGGTTTTGGCCGCAGGATTTCTGGGTGACGCTGCGCGAGGAGGGCGGCTCGGCCTATCGCCTGTTCGCGCTTAAGGACGGCGAGCGCACGCTGTCCTATTATCGGCTCGTGCGTCTTCCGGGGCAGCAGCAGAAGCGGCCCAGCATTATGGAAATCCGCGTCGATCATGCGGCCTTTTTCAGCGATCTGCTGGAGGAGAAAGGGGGAGACTTCTTCTCTGTCGTGATGGACGGAACGAACCCTTCCCGTTATGTGTACAATCCGGAGCATGCGTTCGTTCGCGATGCCGGCGGCGAGCTGAACGCGATTCTTGGCCGCGTTCATCGGCAGCTGGACGTGCTGCAGCAGACAAGTCCCGTCAAAATCACCGAGGGAGATCAGACCTACTATGCGATTTATCGCTACATTGCCCCGCTGAACGCCTATGTGGTGGATATTGCCTCCCATCAGGCGCTCATGAAGGGGCCGCGCAGCTGGTACGTCTGGGTGACGGCGATCGCCGCGTGCGTGCTGCTGCTGATGCTGCTGCTGGTATCGCATACGACCAGGCGCATTTTCCGGCGGCTCGATCGCGTGCTGATCTCAATGCGCAAGGTACGCCGGGGGCAATTGGACGCGAAAATCGACACCGGGCTCGGCGAGAACGAAACCGGCGACGAGATCGACGAGGTGGCGGTCAGCTACAACAATATGCTGGACGAAATCAAGCGGCTGATGACGCAGGTTGTGGATAAGCAGCTGATCGCCAAAAACGCGCAGCTTCACTCGCTGCATTCGCAGATCAACTCGCATTTTCTGTATAACGCGCTGGAGTCGATCCGCATGCTGGCGGAGGTGCAGAAGCAGCCGGCTATCGCCGAAGCGCTCGTGTCGCTCGGCTCGCTGCTGCGCTACAGCATGAAGTGGCGCAACGACACGGTCGCCCTCGGCGAGGAGCTGGCCAACATTCAAAGCTACATTCAATTCGTCAACTTTATGGAGAGCGCCGATTTTGTCTTGACGGCGGAGCTTCCTTCGGAGGTGCTCCGCTGCGCCATTCCGAAGATGTGTTTGCAGCCGATCGTGGAGAACGCGGTTCACCACGCGGCGCCCAGGGGCGGCGGCGTGCGCATCCAAATTTCCGTCAAGGCGGAGAACGACCGGCAGCTGATCGTGGAAATACGGGACGACGGAGCGGGAGTCGATCCGCAGACGCTGGCCGGCTTGCAGGCCGCACTGCGGGGCGATTCGGACACGCCGATCGTCGCGAGCAAGAACGGGCTGGGCCTGGAAAACGTGCACAAGCGGCTGCAGCTTCACTACGGCAAAGATTGCGGCCTGTGGATCGACAGCGAGCAGGGCGCCTATACGCGCGTGACGATCCGCTTGCCTTGGGAGAACGCCAACCTTGGGGGGTGGTAGAGGATGATCAATGTGCTGATTGTGGACGATCAAAAGCAGATACGCGACGGGCTGCAGGCGATGCTGCGGCAGTTTCCCGTACCGCTTGACGGCATTCATTGCGCCGGCAACGGGATCGAGGCGCTGGCGCTGCTGAAGCGGGAGAGCATCCAACTGGTCGTCACCGACATTCGGATGCCGGACATGGACGGCCTGGAGCTGATGGCCCGCGCCAGGGAGGAGCGGCTGAAAGCCGATTTCCTGATCATCAGCGGCTACGGCGATTTCGCTTACGCGCAAAAAGCGATCGGACTCGGGGCCAAAGGCTATTTGCTCAAGCCGGTGAAGCGGGAGGACCTGCAAGCTTCGATCGAGCATGTCGCGCAGGAGATCAGAACGCGGCAGGAGCTGTCGCGCAATATTAAGCGCATCTCCCGGCGGGCCCGCGAGACGGATCGGAAAGAGCTGGCCATGTTCATGCAGGGCGCGGCGAGCGACGACGAGTGGATCGGCCAGGCGGAGCGGCAAAATTCCGAGCTGTGGGCCGCTTACCGGCTGGTTCTGCTGCGGGAGGAGCTGCGGATCAACCAGCCGGGAGCCGACAGCGCGCACAGCATGGAATCGATCGCTTACCGCGTATACGGCAGACGGGGCTGCGTCTGTCTGCAGCATCGGCCGCATCTGATTCTCGCGGTCGCCGCGGACGTCGATCCGGAGGCTCTGCCCGCGGCGTTCAAGGAGGAGCGGATTGGCGCCGTAGCGGCCATGACCGGTCCCCGGCACGGATTAAAGGAGCTGCCGGAAAGCTATGCGCAAGTATTGGAGCTGTACCGCCACGGGTACCTGTTTCCGGATAAGCGCTGCCTTCTGCCCGCGGATATCGAGGGGCTTGAGCGGCAATGGGAAATTCCCTACGAGGAGCTGTACGCGCTGTTCCAGATGATCGGGACCAAGAACGGAGGCACGATCGCCGAGGGGATTTCCGCGATTTTCAACAAAAACGTGCTGCAGCGCCGCCATATTCGCTATACGGAGCAGCTCTGCCGGGCCGTGGTGCAGATGCTGGAGGAAAGCGAGCGCGTCATCCACCCTTATATGGGGGAGGGGGCGCTGGACATCGAATGCCTGCGCAATCTGTACGATTATCCGGGCATCCGCGATTATATTCAGGCGCTGCAGCAGCAGCTGCTGCGGCTGAACCAGTTCTATTACGAGTTCAAGTGCAGCTACCGCAATTCGCAGGACTTGAACGAAGCGATCCGTTTCATTCACGAAAACTATCATAAACCGCTCGACCTGGCGATGGTGTCCAACCACGTATCGCTGAATTACGCCTACTTTTCCAACCTGTTCAAGAAAAATATCGGCAAGGGCTTCGCCGAATATTTGCGCGACGTCCGTCTGGATAAAGCGCGGCGGCTGTTGGCCGAGACCGAGCATAAAATCGTCGACATCGCCGCCATGGTCGGATACGAGAGCTACAAGAGCTTTATCCGCGCGTTCCGGGACGTGATGGGCATGCAGGCGACGGAGTACCGGCAGCGGATTCGGCAGGAAGGCGAGAGGGAGGGGAAATATAGGGACACGGGATTTTGAAGAGGAAGCTTTGATTCACGATTCGGAAAGTATAAAATTCGCCAATCTTATCCGGACCGTCTCCGGCAAAAACGCGTTCATCGTCCCAGGGACGTCGAAGGCGTTTTTGCTTGACGATACAGAATTTTTAAGTTTCACCCTTATCATTGACTGTATCGTCTCCGACAAAAACGCGTTCGTCATCCTAAGGATGCCGCAGGCGTTTTTGCTTGGAACAAAAAATTGGGTCAATATGCAAATTATTGAACCTTTTTCTCCGGTGTGCGATTCGATAAAATAAAGTTGTCCTGCAGGAACAAGTCTCTGTAAGCGTTTTCTGTTGTCGGCCGGAAAGCTGCGGAATCGCGCGCGAAACGAAGAAACTTGATGAAGAGGTGGTTCGAAAAGTCCGCTTTAGATTCTTTGGAATGATACCTAAAGGAGGGCAATTATGAAACGGTCTTGCAGCAAGGAGAAACGGTTGTCGTTAAAGGTGTGGAGTTTGATTCTGGCGGTGGCGATGCTGGCCGGCTCCGGCCTGTGGGCAGCGCCCCAAGCTCGAGCGGCGGGGACCGCGATTACCTCGATGGCGTACTTCTCGGCGGCGGACGGTCCCGTGATCTCGAAGTCGGGGGTCGGCCAGGCGAGCTACGGGTTTGTCATGCCGATCTTCAACGGAGGCTCCGCCGGATGGAACGACGTGTCCGACGATCTGGGCGTGAAGGTGAAGACCGGCGGCAATTGGGTCGATATCGACAGCGTCGGAGGTTACGTCTACAACCAGAACTGGGGCCACTGGAGCGACGGCGGCTTTTACGGCTTCTGGTTTACCCTCTCCGCCACAACGGAAATCCGGCTCTTCTCCAAGGCGAACGGGGTAACGCTGGACTACACGTTGGTGTTTCAGAATATTAACCAGACGACGATCACATCCATGACGCCGACCCAGGGGCCGCAGATTACGGCGGGCTTTACCGGGGGCGCGGGCTTCACTTATCCGATATTCAACAATAATTCGTCGATCCCTTACGAAGCCGTAGCCGACGACTTGAAGGTCTACGTCAAACCGGTAAACGACAGTACATGGATCGATATCGACAACAACGCGGCCAGCGGCTGGATCTACGACAGCAACTTCGGCCAGTTCACCGACGGGGGCGGCGGCTACTGGTTTACGGTAACGGAATCCATTCACGTTAAACTGGAATCCAAAACCTCTGCGGCCAGCTTGACGTATACGATTATTTTTAACGAGCCGGTCAGAAATTCGTATACGATCGCCGCCTATGACGGAACGACCTATTCGGCGGATGCGAGCGGCGCCATCGGTATTCCGCTGCCCAAGATCGACGGCGGGGCGCCGATCGGCACGGAGCTGGGCAATTTCGTCTACGAGATTGATGTCGGCGGGCAATGGGTCGAGCTGGGCAACTCCGCCCTGAGCGGATTCCTCTATTCCGGCAACGGCTACAACAATATGTCGGACGCCAATCAGTGGGGCTATTGGGCCGACTATATTTACGGCTTGTGGTTCCAGCCGATCCAGGAGGATATGCAGCTGCGCATCGGGTATCCGCTGAACGGGCAATCCGGCGGAAGCATCGGCGGCAATTACGTCTACTATACGTTCATAGGCAATCCGAACGCTCCCCGTCCGGATGTCTCCGATCAGGAGGATATTGCCGTCGGAACGCCAAGCGATCCGGCCATCGCGGGCATGACGCTCGTGTGGCAGGACGAATTCGGCGGCAGCCAGCTCGATACGGGCAAGTGGAACTATGAGGAAGGCTACTATATCGGCAACGATCCGAACAGCTGGGGCTGGGGCAACGCCGAGCTGCAGCATTACACGAACAGCTCGCAAAACGTCTTCGTGCAGGACGGCAAGCTGAATATCCGGGCCTTGAGCGATCCCAAATCGTTCCCGCAGGACCCTAATCGGTACGCGCTGTATTCCTCCGGGAAAATCAATACGAAGGACCACTTCTCCTTCCAGTACGGCCGGATCGACTTCAGCGCCAAGCTGCCAACCGGGAACGGCATCTGGCCGGCTCTCTGGATGCTGCCGGAGGATGCCGTGTACGGAGCGTGGGCGGCGTCCGGCGAGATCGACGTCATGGAAGCGAAAGGACGGCTGCCGGGCACGACGAGCGGCGCGGTGCATTTCGGCGGCCAATGGCCGGTGAACCGGTATATCGCCGGCGAATATCATTTCCCGCAAGGGCAGACGTTCGCCAACGATTTCCATGTCTATACGCTGATCTGGGAAGAGGACGACTTTAAGTGGTACGTGGACGGCAAATTCTTCTTTAAAGTGACGCGGGATCAGTGGTATTCCGTGGCCGCGCCGAACAATCCGAACGCTCCGTTCGACCAGCCTTTCTACATTATAATGAATCTGGCGGTCGGCGGGCACTTCGACGGCGGGCTGTCTCCGGACCCTTCCGATATTCCGGCCACGATGCAGGTCGATTACGTGCGGGTTTACGAGCCGGGCGGAGGAGGCAATCCGGGTAACGTGCCGGTTACGGGCGTCTCTCTGAATCAGACGTCCGCACAGCTTGAAGTCGGCCAGAACGTGCAGTTGAACGCCGCGGTGGCGCCGTCCAACGCGACGAACAAGCAGGTCTCGTGGACATCGTCGAATCCCTCGGTCGCCTCCGTTAATTCTGGCGGCGTCGTGACGGGGATCGCCGCCGGGACGGCCACGGTGACCGCGACGACGGCCGACGGCAGCAAAACGGCGGTCTGCGCCGTGACGGTCGTGCCGGCCGCCCCGGTCGTCATCGTCATCGGCGACGAGGTGCGCGGCCTGAAGAAAACGGGTGACAACCTGCTGTTCTACGTCAACGGCGCCACGTTCGCCGACCTGCACTACAAGGTGAACAACGGCGTGCAGCTTAACGTGGCCATGACCCCGACGGGGAACGGCAACTATACGTATCCGGTCAATAACCTGCAGTACGGGGATACCGTCGAATACTTCTTTACGTACAATCCGGGGCAGGGAGCGCTGGATACCTCTTGGGAAACCTACGTTCACGGGGTGACTCAGGGCACTCCGGAGTAAGGCGACAAAGTTAAACGATCGGATAGGCGGCCTGGCGCCGCTTATCCGATCGTTTGCTATTCGGCAGTCGAGCCCAACCTAAAGGGCCGTTCGCCGACGTCCGCGTCCGTTATTTCCGCTCCCCTCGTTCACGTCGCCCTTCACTCCGTCGTTCGCTCCAGCAGCGGTCGTTCCATCGATCGTCGTCCGTTCATCGTCCGCCCCGGGGTCACTGCATCGGTCGCTCCGAAAGTCGGGACAGGTCCTCCAAAATGCCGGCCAGCGCCGCCTCCGACAGGCGCGTCATCTCGTTCTCCTGAATTTGCCGCAGGGTAGCCGTCCGGGCGATCTGCGCGGGGATGCCCTCCAGGCGAAGCAGGTGGGGCGCATGCCGCCTCAATATGTTCGTCGCGTCCTCGTCAAGAAGCAGCTCGTTCAGCCTCGATTTCTCGTCGTAAGCTTCCCGGAACAAATGCGGAGCGTCGTAATCGAACCGATAGCGCCCCGATCCGACGACAAGCCGCACTCCGAGCGTCAGCTCCTCAACCTCGAGCATTCCGCTGCGCTCGTCGAGCGGACGGCCGCTCTCCGCGAGGCCGGCAAGCGTCGCGCCCCGCAGCACGATCTCGGCCTCCGCGTTCGCCGGAACGACGGCTTCCACGCGGATGCGTCCGTCGTCCGCGTGCCAGCCGGACTCGATGCGGCCGTACGGCGATTCATAAGCCGCCTTCGCATGCGCGAGAAGCGTCGATCCGAACAACGGCTCGATGCGGATGCGCTTGAATCCCGGAACCGCGACATCCTTGTCCAAGCCCGCGACTCTGCGATACAGCCAATCTCCGATGGCCCCGTAGGCATAGTGGTTAAACGAGTTCATATCGTCGCTCCAGAACGAGCCGTCGGGTTTGATCCCGTCCCAATGCTCCCAGATGGTCGTAGCGCCCTTGGAGATCGAGTACAGCCAGCCCGGATAGCTGTCGCGCAGCAGAATTCGCAGCGCCGTCGTGTGATAGCCGTTGTTCGAGAGCGCGAAGCACAGGTAAGGCGTCCCGACAAAGCCGGTAGTCAGCCGGTAGTCGTTCTCGATCACGAGCGCGTTCAAATCCTCCGCGACGCGCGGCCTCATGCTCTCGTCCACAAGCTCGAAGGCAAGCGCCAGAACGTGCGCCGTCTGCGTCGGAGCCGCGATACGGCCCGTCTTCGTGACGTATTCGTCACGGAACGCCTGCAGAATCTTCCGATGAAGCGCTTCGTATCGTTCCGCGTCCGCTTGACGTCCGAGCGCCCGCGCCGCATTGCCCACAAGACGTACGGAATAGGCGTAGTAGGCCGTCGCAATCAGCGCCGGCGGCGTCGCCCCGATATAGCCGTTCTCCTTGGCGTCGAGCGCAAGCCAGTCCCCGAAGTGGAAGCCCGTGTTCCACAAATCTTCGCGGTCTCCTTGACGGCGGATATAGTCCACCCACCGCTGCATGCTGTCGTATTGCTCGGCAAGCAGACGCAAGTCGTCGTAATATTGATACACGGTCCACGGACAGATGACCGCCGCATCGCCCCAGGCGGCGGCATTCGAGTCGCGGATAATATCCGGAATGACGAACGGCACGCCTCCGTCCTCATGCTGCTCGGCCTTCAGATCGCGCAGCCACTTTGCGAAGAAAGGACCGCCATGGAAGTTGAACAGAGCCGTTCCGACGAATACCTGCGCGTCTCCCGTCCAGCCGAGCCGCTCGTCCCGCTGCGGGCAATCGGTCGGAACGTCCAGGAAGTTCCCTCGCTGTCCCCAACGAATGTTGCGCTGCAGCCGGTTAACCCGTTCGTCGGAGCATGCGAATTCGCCGGTTGACGGCATATCCGAATGAATCACTTCTCCGATGAAAGCATCCAGGGGGAGGCCGTCCTCATGGATGGGGAAGCCTTCTACCTGCACATAGCGAAAGCCCATGAACGTGAAAAACGGCGCATAGCTTTCCACGCCTTCGCCCCGGGCGACGTATTCGACCGTCTGCCTGGCGGAACGCAGATTGCCGAAGTAGACGTTGCCGTCCCGATCGAGAACCTCCGCATGCCGCAGCACGATCCGGGAGCCTGCCGGCGCACGGACTTCCATGCGGATTCGCCCGACCATGTTTTGCCCCATATCGAGCACGGCGGCTCCGTTCGGCGCCACGAAGGCCGACACGGGCCGAAGCTTCTCCGTAACGGAGGTCGGCCAATTTTCCTGCGCGACAAGCCGCTCGTAACCGAGATCAAGCGCCTTGACGGTCGACCAGGCCGAGTCGTCGAAGCCGTCGGCGTTCCACCCGAGGGGGTCCAATCTGGCGTCGAACGTTTCTCCGTGGTAGAGATTGGAGTATCGGATGGCGCCGGTCGAAGCCTTCCAGCTCTCATCGGTGACGATGACATCCTCCGTGCCGTCGGAATACCGCACATGGAGCTGCGCCAGCGCGGCGCGATGATCGCCGTACAGGTAGTTCACCGTATCGAAGCCGAGCCGGCCGCGGTACCAGCCGTCGCCGAGCAGCATGCCGATGCCGTTGCCGCCGGAGCGAAGCTGTTCGGTGACCTCGTACGTCTGGTACTGATGCCGGTGCTGGTAAGCGGTCCAGCCCGGCGCAAGCAGATCGTCGGACACCTTCGTCCCGTTCAGGTACAGCTCGTATACGCCCGCGGCCGTCGTATAGATGCGTGCGGACGCGATGCCTTCCTTCAGCTTGAAGTCTTTTCTCAGCAGGAAGGCCGCCTCCGTGTCGGCGGCGATCCCGGAAGGCTCCGGGGTAATCCACGCCGCCTGCCAGTCGGACGGGCCGAGAGGGCCGAGCTCGAAACGTCCCTCTTGGCTCCATGCAGATTCACGGCCGGCGTTGTCCCACACTTTGACGCGATATCGATAAGAAACTCTTTGTCTCAACGCCGGACCGCCATATTCGACGTGGACGGATTGATCGCTCGATACGCGGCCGGTATCCCATAGCGGCGTCTCGAAGCCTGCCTCTTCCGCGGCGACCTGCAGAACATACGCCGTCTGCCGCACGTTCCGCTCGTCTCCCGTCTCCAGCACCCAGCTGAAACGCGGCTTCCTCACGTCGGAACCGAGAAGGTCCGAGCGATATTCGCAAGTTGCCGCAACGTTGAATTCCCGCATGCGATTCGATGCTCCTTTAATATGAAGTAAGACGATCGAGCGCTGTTCCGGATTAACCCTTGATCGATCCGGCCGTCATGCCGGCGACGATCCGTTTGTTGAAGATCAGGAAAAGAACGAGCGGCGGGATCGTGATCATCAAAATATTCGTAAACAGCAAATTGTATTGCGTGGTGTACATGCTCTGAAAGTTGTACAAGGTCAGCTGCACGGTGACGTTCTTCGAGCCGGGCAGGAAGTACAGCGGATTCGTGAAGTCGTTAAAGATGGAAACCGACGACAGGACGACAACCGTAGCCGTCACCGGCTGCAGCAGCGGCAAAATGATGCGAAAGAACAGACCGAAGCCCCCGCAGCCGTCGATGACCGCCGCTTCGTCGATTTCCCGCGGAAGCGCGGCCATGAAGGCTTTGTACAACAGGACGGCGAACGGAAAGCCGAGAGCCACTTCCACGAGGATAAGGCCGATCAGCGTCTTGAAGAGCCCCAGCCCGTCGAGCAGCCAGATCGTCGGAACAATCGCCGGCGGAACGATCAGCCCGGCGAGAATCAGGAAGTTGAACAACGGCGTCGCCCGGTCGGATCTGCGCTGCAGCACGTATCCCGCGAGCGCGCAAAGAACGATCAGAAAGGCGATGGAAGCGACGGTGAGCACGGTGCTGTTATAGAAGGCTCGCAGCAGCATGAAGTTTCGTTCAACGATAACCGTCTTGATATTGGCCCAGAAGTGCGTGCTTGAAGGCCAGGCCAGATTGAGCAGGGCCGCTTCTTTCGCGTCCTTGCCGCTGTTGACGATAATAAAGTAGAAAGGAATCCAAAACGCCACGACGGAAAATACGATTCCGCCCGCTTCAAAGCCGAACCGCCGAAGCGATCTCATAGATCCACCTCCTTGCGGTTCAAGTACGTGTAGAGCGGAAGGGCCAGCGCGGTCACGACGAGGAACAGGATCACGTTGCCGGCCGTCGCCAGTCCGTAGAAGCCGCCCTGGTATTGCTTATAAATAATAGAAGCAATCAAATCGGTCGCAAAGCCCGGTCCGCCCTTCGTCATGGCCCACACGAGATCGAAGGAGCGAAGTCCGCCGATGAAGGCAAGGATAATGACCGTATTGGTCGCGGGGCGGCTGAGCGGCACGACGATGTTCCAAAACTTGTGCCAGGCGTTCCCGCCGTCGATTTGAAGCGCTTCGTGGTATTCCGCGGGGATGGCGAGAATGCCGGCGATATAGATCACCGTGGCAATGCCGACTCCCTTCCAGACATCGACCAGGGCGACGGAGAGCAGCGCGATGCGCGTGTCGCCGAGCCAATCCGGACCCGTCACGCCGATGGCGGAGAGCGTCGTATTGATAATGCCCTGGCTCGGATGCATCATCATGCTGAAGGCGAGGCCGACCGCTATGGTGCTGACGAGCGTCGGGAAGAAGATGACGGAACGCAGGTAATTCCGGATGCGGAGCTTCGAGGTGAGCAGAACGCCCAGCAGCAGCCCCAGCACGACCTTTAAGCCGCAGGTGACGACGGCGTAGATCAGCGTATTTTTAAATCCGATGCTCAGCGACTGTTCGTCGAAGAACATGATAAAATTTTCAAGGCCGATAAATTGCCAGTCGTCCAGCGTCCAGCGCGTGAGGCTGAAGAAGAACGACATCCCGGTCGGCACGATAAAAATCAGGAAGTAAACGACGGCGGCCGGGAGCAAAAACCAGTAGGAATACGTCCGCTTAAAGATGGGGTTCATTCAAATCTCTCCTAGCGCTGCGTGAAGTGTGACGGGGCCGTCCGCAATTAGGGACAGCCCCGTTCTCGCCGCTCGTTACCAGCCCTCCAAGCCGAGCTGCTTCGCCTGTTTCTCTACGTCCTTGTCATACGCTTCCGCGCCTTCTTGCGCGGTCTTGTAGCCCGCGCCTACCTCGACGGTAATCTGCTCCAGGCTGGGTCCCTTGATCGGCGACAAAAACTCGAGCGCCGGCGCGATCTGCCCCTTCTCGAAATAAGGCAGCATATCCTTGACGAGCTCCGGCACGTCGTCCGGCATTTTCGCCCCGTTGACGACGTAAGGACCAATCGGACTCGATACGGCGGCGGCCGCCTGGACGCCTTCCACGGAGGCGGTGTAAGCCAGGAACTGCTTGGCTTCCTCGATATGCTTGCTTCCCTTGTAGATGTAACCCGCTCCCGGCATCCATACCGTCAGCCCGTTCTTGGCGGGATCGTCGCCCGGCTGGGCGAAGTATCCGATATCGTCGATCCGATCCGGGAAATTTTGCAGCAGCGTCGGCACGCCGACCGATTGCATCGGATAGTGCGCGCCCTGGCCCTCGGCCAGCATTTTGAGTCCCGCGTCGTACGTGGTCGCCAGGAAGTCCTTGTTGAAAAAATCGTTCTCGTGCAGTTCCTGCAGCTTCTCGAAGCTGCGCAGCATCGCCGGCGTGTTCGCGTTGGTCGCTGTATGCGCGGTGAAGTCTTCCGCGAAGTTCGGCACCTGAGCCTGCACGTTATAGTAGTCCGACAAGACGACCAGCTGCGAGGTCCAGCTGTCCTTGAACGTGCCGATAACCGGAGTAATGCCGGCCTCTTTGATTTTCTTGTTGTTGTCGATCAGCTCGTCCCAGGTTTGCGGTACGGACAGGCCGAGGTCGGCGTATATTTTCTTGTTGTAATACCAGCCGCCGGCGACGACGGAGCCGCCCGAAGCTCCGTATACCTTGCCTTTGTAGGACACCGTTTGTTTGAACGAGTCCTGGATATTTTCCATGAACGGCTCGTTCGTCAGGTCCAGCAAGTTTTTCTCCGGAGACAGCGCTTGCATCAAGGAGCCCGAATTGTAAAAGAAGACGTCGGCCATATCGCCCGTCGCCAGCCTCGTCTTGACGATGTTGTCGCCTTCGGAGCCGTCCGGACGTGTCTCGAGCTCGATCGTAATATGCGGCGCCACCTTCTTGAACCCTTCGATCATGGCGTTCATGCCGTTAACCGAATCCTGCGAATTACCGGTTAGCACGGAAATCTTGACTTCCTTTGTCGCTTCTCCGCCGCTCCCGTTCGACTTCGCGTCATTCTCGCCGCCGCATGCGGCCAGCGAGCCCGCGAGCAGCAGCAAACCCGTCGCCGCGGCAAGCGGCTTTACGCCTTTGTTCAGCATTTGCGTGTTCCCCCTATACTTCGTTGAATAGTAAGCGTGAGAAAGCGTTGGCTTTCTTCTAGATTTAGCATAGGGAAAGGGGGCGCTTTACGTAAGCGCCTCATTTTTATGGTCGATGTCAGGCTTTTTCAGGTCGGCGTACGGCTGGAAGCGCAAGGTGATCCTGGTCCCTTCTCCGGGACGGCTCCAGACGTAAAGCCCGCTGTCCTGTCCGTAATACAGCTTCAACCGTTCCTTCACGTTGCGCAGTCCGTAGCCCTGCTCCGTGCGTTCCGGATCGTCCATGCCGACGCCGTCGTCCTCCACCGTAAACACCAGATAAGCGTCCTCCTTGACGCCGGTCAACCGAACCTCGCCGCTCCCGATTTTCGGCTCAAGGCCGTGATAGATCGCATTTTCCACAAGCGGCTGCAGCAGCAGCTTCAGCACCTCGACGCTCATGATCGACTCGTCCACCTGTTCGACATAGCGAAAACGGTTGTCGAAGCGGATGTTCTGAATTTTCATGTAGTGGTGGATATGCTGCAGTTCCTTGTAGACCGAGATCAATTCCTTCCCTTTGTTCAGGCTCAGCTTAAAGCTTTCCGAGAGGGAGACGGCCATCTGGGCGACATTGCCGTTGTTCTGCAAAGTGGCCATCCAGTAGATGGAGTCCAGCGTGTTGTACAGAAAATGGGGCTTGATCTGCGACTGCAGCGTCCTGAGCTCCGCTTCGCGCTCCTTCAGCTCGGAATGGAACAGCCTTTCGT
This sequence comes from Cohnella cellulosilytica, assembly GCF_042431195.1. NCBI lineage: Bacteria > Bacillati > Bacillota > Bacilli > Caryophanales > Paenibacillaceae > Cohnella > Cohnella cellulosilytica. The sequence continues at coordinate 9,261 of NZ_JBHMDN010000040.1, read as the reverse complement.
TCAACTCCTCGTTCTCGTAGGCGATTCGCCTGAACGTCTCGCCGATGACCCCGACCTCGTCCTTCGCGAAGGCGTCGGGAAACTGCCGGGAGCCCTTCATCCAGTCGAGCATCATTTTCTTCAGCTGCAGGAGCGGGCGGGTGATGCTTCCGGAGATGAAGTAGGAGTAGATGAGCGCGATTACCGAGACACCGGCCGCGATCGCCGTCGTCGCCCAGCGGATGTTGTCCGACTCCCGCAGCAGCACTTTCGTTTCGACGACGTGCAGGAAGGTCCAATTCGTCATCTGGTTGTAATGCGAGCTTACCTGGTAGCCATGTTTCCTGAGATCCTTCAGCGTCTCGGCGATTGTACCGTTCTTCAGCTCGACCGTGTCCGAGCCGCTGTAGACGGCGGTCGTCGCGTCGGGAGCCGAATCGACCGCCAGGTAGGAGCCGCGTTCGCCGCTGTCCGTGAACACCTTGTCGAAGATGGTTTTCGAGACGTTGACCACGAGCAGGCCAAGCGGTTCTCCTCCGACCTCGTCGGCATCCCGGAACAGCTTCACCGTGGAGAAGACGTCTCTCGCCTCGCCGAATACATCGCTGCGGTAGAACACGACTTTCCCGTTGTTCGCATAGGCTTCGCGATACCAATCCGCTGCCGCGATGTTGGCCGCCGTATCCGAGCCGCGATGGACGCCCGCATCGTCGGATCGCCCGACGCAGGATGTCCGGTATTGGAGATCGAGCAGACAGATCGACTTGACGTATCGCGTGTCCGTCAAGCCTTTGTTGAGGACCCGCTGGAGCTGCGCCGCCAAGCCGTCGTCGCGGGCGTCGTACGAGACGTTCGGATGGCCGCGGCTGCGCAGATTGTCCTGAATCGCGTCGTTCACCACGATGGAGAAATGAAGATTGATCACATTGCGGAAAAGCAAATCCTCGACCTCGCTGGACGTCCGGAGATGGTCGCGGGTCGTCTGCTCGTTCATCTCGACAATCGTCCGCTTCGTAATGTTGTAGGAGATCGTGCCGAGCAAAATGATCGAAGGGAGGAACAATACAAGCATCGATGCGAGGAAGCGGCTGCGGATTCTCCGGAACCGCAGCGCATTTCTCCACCGCCGCCATTTCGTCATGCGCTCATCCCGGTTTTCCAACCTGGTATCCCTCCCGATATTGGCCCGGCGTGACGCCGACGTGTTTTTTGAACGTTTCGGTAAAATGCCGGTAATTCAAATAGCCGACCTTTTCGCTGACTTCATTGACGCGAAAGCCGTCCCGCAGCATCTCCTTCGCCCGCTCCATTCGAATGTGCGTGAGATGCTTGATATAGGTGGCCCCCATCTCTTCCTTGAACAGGAGACTGAGGTAGGTCGGATTCATCCCGACGTGCTCGGCCAAATCCTGCAGCGACACGTCCTGCCCGTAGCGCTCCTCCAGATAGGCGAGCGCCCGGTTAACCGCCGCGTGTCTCGGAAGCCGGCTCGACGCCTTCTTCCAAGCGAGCTGCGCGTCGAGCTGCTGGCGCAGCCACCGGAACATCTCTCCCCGGGTATGCATGACGGACAGCTCCCGATGGCGAATTTTCTCCGCGAGCCCTTCGTCCACGGCTTGTTCCTCCATCACGCTGCGGCCCAGGTAGGCCAGCTTGAGCAGCTCCTGCTCGGTTCGTTCCGGATCGAGCTGCTGTTCCTCCACCCACGCTTCGAAGCCTTCTAGCGCCCGGGTCAAACCGTTCTCGTCGCCGATGCGCAGGGAAACGATGACCGCCTCCTCGTGCTTCAGCCTGTCGGCGGGCATGCGCGCGCTGCCTTCCACGTCCTCGATCCGGGTTCTGCCCGTATCGCCCATGAACCTTCCGTAGCGCAGCGCCCGCAGCGCTTCCCGGTAGCTTTGCGGAGCGTCGTTCACGCTCGCATAGGTCCGGCCGGAACCGAAAACGTTCCGCTCTTCGCCGGCAAGCTCGAGCAGCCGTTCCTCCCAGGCTTCCTGCTCCGACAGATCGTAGCGGAAAGCGACCGACAGGCGCTCGTCGCCGTTGGTCGCGTTCACGACCCGGTACGACTCGTGCTCTCGCCAGGGCGGCTGGGCGTCCGAGAAGGCGAGCACGGTCACGCCGTGAATTCGCTTCCAGTCCGGGCCGTACAGCTCCCCGCAGCGTTCCGCCGCCTTATCCCCGACGAGCAGGAGGTCCATTACGGCTCTCTCCAGCAGCTCCTCGCGGCCCGCCTCCCAGCTGTCGCGCAGCGCGCTGAGCTGCTGGCGCTTCTCGATCCGCGCCAGCGCCTTAAGCAGCGCCTCTTCGATCTTCGGCACCGTTACCGGCTTGTCCACGTAATCGACGACGCCGAGTCCGATCGCGCGCTTCACGTATTCGAATTCCGTGAACCCGCTGAACACGACAAACGTCGTATCGGGCAGGTCGCGCGCCGCCGTCTCGATCAGCTTCAAGCCGTCCATGCCCGGCATGCGAATATCGCTGAACACGATGTCCGGCTTCAGCGCCAGCAGCATGCGGAGCGCCGCGAGTCCGTCGCTCGCCGTTCCGGCAAGCTCGACCCCGAACCGCCGCCAGTCGATCATGGTGCGCAGCCCCTGCAGCACGATGTATTCGTCGTCGAACACGACCGCCTTAAGCATGTCCTACTCCTCCAATAGCCGTTGACTTGATCGCAAAATCCGCGTCTCCCGTCTCCGGCACCGATTTTCCCCCTATGCTAACACGATCGACCTTTTCCGACAATCGAGCCGAACGCCGGAAGCGGACCTCTCATTCTTCGCTTGATTTTCCTGGTTGGCTTTGCGGATAAACGTTTTTTCGAGCAGATTAGACAATTGGTTTTCCCAATTCGGGTTTAAAATCGTTCACAAAAGTTCGAAAATGTGTGATATACTGAATCCGAACCTAAACGAACTTAATCGGAGGGAATTAGAATGGACATCAGACATTCGACGAATCCGGCCGACGCCAAGCATTACGACACGGCGAGGCTGCGCCAGCAATATTTGATCGAGAAGCTGTTTCAAGCCGATGAAATCAAAATGGTGTACGCGCACGACGACCGCCTGATTATCGGCGGAGCGCTTCCCGTTAACGCCGCCTTGACGATCGAAGCGGCCGACGTGCTGAAGACGGACTATTTTCTGGAGCGCAGGGAGATCGGTTTTATTCATGTGGGCGGGGGAGAAGCGGCGATCGAAGCGGACGGCGAGCGTTACGCGCTCGGCAAGCTGGATACGCTCTACGTCGGCAAAGGCACGCGCAGCCTGAAGCTGTCGAGCGTAAATCCGTCCGATCCGGCGAAAATTTACTTTACTTCGGCGCTTGCCCACACGACGTACCCGACGCGCAAGGTGTCGGTGCAGGAAGCGAATACGCTGAACCTCGGCTCGCTGGAATCGTCCAACGAACGCACGATTCATCAGATCATTCACGAGAACGGCGTGCAAAGCTGCCAGCTTATGCTTGGCGTCACGCTGTTCAAGCCGGGCAGCGTCTGGAACACGATGCCGGCGCATCTGCACGACCGCCGCATGGAGGCGTATCTGTACTTCGATATGAACGCCGACGCCAGGGTATTCCATTTTATGGGCGAGCCGAACGAAACCCGTCACATCGTCATCGCCAACGAGCAGGCGGTCATTTCACCGAGCTGGTCGATCCATTCCGGGGCGGGCACGAGCAGCTATGCGTTCGTTTGGGCGATGGCCGGGGAAAATTATACGTTCAAAGATATGGATGTTGTCGAGATGGATGCGTTAAAATAGCAGCAACTGCCAAGTCGGGAGGAACGACCGCTACATGCTTGCGATAACGCGACATCAATTGATTTTGGAATTGCTGCAGGAAAACGGGGCCGTGCAGGTGTCGGAGCTAAGCGACAGGTTCGAGGTGACTCCGAAGACGATTCGCGAGGACCTGGAGAAGCTGGAGGAAAAAGGGCTGCTCACCCGCATTCACGGAGGAGCGGTCAGCCGCGCGGACGCGGCGGATCCGATGCAGGCGCTGCAAATTCCGAATACGAAACACGCCAATGAGAAGGAAGCCATCGCCGAGCACGCGCTGCGCTACATTCGACAGGACGATGTCATCGCGCTGGACGCGGGCAGCACGACGCTGGAGATCGCCAGGAAGCTTCCCGACATGCCGCTGACGGTGCTGACCAACGATCTGCTGATCATGCGCGAGCTGATGGGCAAGGAACGGATCAGATTGGTCGTGCCGGGCGGGTATCGTCACCGCAACGTGCTTGTCGGCAACGACGCGCTGGAGTGGCTGGCTCGCCTGAACGTGCAGAGGCTGTTTCTGTCGGCTACGGGCGTACACGACAAGTTCGGCTTGTCCGTATTTACCGGGGAGCTGCTGGATTTGAAGCGGGCTTATTTGTCCGGGGCGAAGGAAATTTACGGCGTGGCCGATCACAGCAAGTTCGACCGGACCGCGCTGCAGACGTTCGCCGCTCTGGAAGATTTGGATCTGCTGATTACGGACGACGGACTTCCCGAAGAGGTTCGGCATCGTTACGAAGAAGGAGGCAGAGTGAAAATTGAACTCGCAACCAGGAAACCGATTTGATCTAGCCGGCAAGACGGCTATCGTCACCGGGGCCGGCAGAGGACTGGGACAAGCGATTGCCGTCGGGCTGGCTGAGGCCGGCGCGAATCTCGTGCTTGTCACCAACCGCACTCCCGCCGAAGAGACGAAAGCGAAGGCGGAGGCGCACGGACGCAAAGCCGTTATCGTGCAGGCGGACGTGGCCGATCGCAGCAAGCTGCCGTCGATTATCGACGCCGCCGTGGAGACATTCGGAGGCGTCGACATTCTCGTGAACAACGCCGGCATTATTCGCCGGACGCCGGCGGTCGAACACGGTTATTCGGATTGGCAGGAAGTGCTCGACGTCAACCTGAATTCCGTGTTTGTCCTGTGTCAGCTCGCCGGAGAGCTGATGCTTGAGCAGGGACACGGCAAAATCATCAACATCGCGTCGATGCTCAGCTTCCAGGGCGGTATCAACGTTCCGGGCTATACGGCCAGCAAGCACGCCGTCGCCGGACTGACCAAGGCGCTCGCCAACGAATGGGCGTCCAAGGGCGTGCAGGTGAACGCGATCGCGCCCGGCTACATGGCGACGGACAACACGGAGGCGCTTCGCAGCGATCCGGTTCGCAGCCGCCAAATTCTTGAGCGCATCCCGGCAGGCCGCTGGGGCGCGGACGAGGACCTTGTCGGTCCGGCGGTTTTCCTCGCCTCCGCGGCTTCCGACTACATGAACGGACATGTGCTGTGCGTGGATGGCGGTTGGATGAACCGGTAAGCCGCGCGTGCCTGAACGAGGGGGATATCGGCAAATGCTGGCCAGTGCCCGAACCGTGCGTTCCTGAGCGAGGGGGATATCGGCAAAAGAGGGCCTCACATGCGTGCGTTTCTGAGCGAGCGGGATACGTCAAATACTGGCCCCGCCCGCCGTACCTGCCTGAGCGAGAGGGATATCGGCAAAAGCTGGCCAGTGCCCGAACCGTACGTGCCTGAGCGAGCGGGATACCGGCAAAAACTGGCCAGTGCCCGAACCGTGCGTCCCTGACTGAGCGGGATACCGGCAAAAGCCGCGATCCGTGCCATGCCGCACCCGCGCGCGTCCCTGACTGAGCGGGATACCGGCAAAAGCCGCGATCCGTGCCATGCCGCACCGCGCGCGTCCCTGACCGAACGGGATACCGCCAAATGGCCGCGGCGACGAGAGAAGAGGAGGGGAGACGGCCAAGCCGCCGGAAGGATCGCGGCTTACCGTTTCCCCTTTACCGCTTTGTACTCCTCGTTTTCCCAGCGGCGCAGCAGCGGATAAGGATCAAATGCCCATTCCACAAGTCCCCGATCCCTGTAGATGCCGTAGTGCAGATGCGGGGGGAATTTCCCTTGCGTACCCGGACGTCCGTAGCCGGAGCTGCCCACCCATCCGATCACTTGGCCGGGACTGACGATGTCTCCGGTCTTTATGTTTTTGTCGAAGCCGGACAAATGCGCGTAATAGTGGTACAGATTGTTGAGGTCGCGAATGCCGATTCTCCAGCCCCCGTAAGCGTTCCAGCCCTTGATCTCGATTACCCCGTAGCAGGTGCTTCTGACAGGGACGCCGTACCCGGCGAAAATGTCCGTTCCTTCGTGAATTCTTCTGCCACCCCACCCGCGTTTGTTGCCCCACGTGCTGCGGTAGGAGTAGGTGCTTTTCAGCGGAAGCGGGAAGGCGTGGCCATTCAGGTCGAGCCGGTCGAAATGACGGTACAGCTTGGCAAACTGCATGACGCGCTGCACGGCGCGCGTGTTATGGTAATATTCCCACAGCCCGATAGTAAAATCGTCCTCGGCGCTGCCGTACTGCAGAGCCTGCACCGTCACCGAATAGAGCAGATCCTCGTCCTTGCTCCGGTCCGCGACTTTGTCCCCCGAGCCGTCTTGCCCGATCCCGCGAAAAAAACGGATAGACGCCGGGTTCGTATCCTCTTCCGTCGGATTCAGATCGCCTCGCCAGCGCTCCTCCGACACGTAAACGCCGGTAACCGCGTCCTTGCGGATCGGTCTTGTTTTCGGATGGGCCTGGGACATCGTCCTTTCGTATTGATCGATTGCCGCGATATAGGGCCAGGCGAGACCGGTACGCAAGCTGATCGCTTCGTACAGCTTCCGGCGCTTCGCGTATTCGTCGGACATCGAAGGCTTGTCCTTGTCCGCGCCGTAAGCGGCGGGTCCGCATTCGCTCGACTCCAGCGTCATGAGACAAACGAGAGCCGCAATGACCACGAATCGGAAGCTGCGGCCGAATCTCCGCCAATCTGGTTGCAAATGGAACTCCTCCTCGAGCTCGACTTCTAGAAGTAGGGTTTTACAGATCATTGGTTTTTATCCGAATCGTGCTATAATAAGGGGGACAGAAAGAGGGGAATTTCTATGACGACTGGCGCTAAACCGCGCAAACCCGACTGGCTGAAAATCAAGCTGACGACCGGGGAGCCTTACCAGGAACTGAAGCAAGTGATGAGGAGCAAGACGCTCCATACGGTTTGCGAAGAAGCGCGCTGTCCGAATATATATGAATGCTGGGCCAACCGCACGGCGACTTTTATGATTCTCGGAGATATCTGCACGAGAGCGTGCCGCTTCTGCGCGGTCAAGACCGGCCTGCCGACCGAGCTTGATCTGCAGGAGCCGGAGCGCGTGGCGGAAGCCGCCGAGCAGATGGGCCTCAAGCATTGCGTCGTCACCTCGGTAGCGCGGGACGACTTGAAGGACGGTGGAGCATCGATCTTCGCGGCGACGATCAAGGCGATCCGCAAGAGAATGCCTTTTTGCAGCGTCGAAGTGCTTATACCGGATTTTCTGGGCAACCGCGATTCTCTGCAAATCGTAATGGACGCCAAGCCGGACATTTTGAACCATAACATCGAGACCGTCGCTCGTCTTTCCAACCGTGTGCGGGCGAAGGCGAAGTATCCGCGGTCCCTGGAGCTCATCCAGAGGGCGAAGGAAATGCAGCCGAAAATTCCGACGAAGTCGAGCATCATGCTCGGCCTGGGCGAGACCTTCGAGGAAGTTTTGGAGGCGATGGACGACCTGCGGGCGGTGGACTGCAATATTTTGACGCTTGGACAATATTTGCAGCCGTCTCCGTCCCATCTGAACGTCGTCAGATACGTTCACCCGGACGAATTTGCGGCGCTGAAGGAAGAGGGGCTGAAGCGGGGGTTCTCCCACGTGGAGTCCGCGCCTTTTGTCCGCAGCTCTTATCATGCGCATGAGCAGGTCAAATCCGCGGAGGCAAGAACGAACGGTCTCCAAAAGGAGAGCGTAACATGATCTTTATGGCGGGAGGCAACGCTTACTCGCTGGTCCATGAATACAAGAACGGGTGGAATCCCGAAGCTTTTCGCGAGCGGTACAGCGAAGTCCTCGACCGCTTCGATTACGTCGTCGGGGATTGGGGCTACAACCAGCTTCGTCTCCGGGGTTTTTATCGGGACGGGCATCCGCGGGCGGGCAAGGAGTTCGCGATTTCCAATTTCGTCGATTACATCAATGAATATTGCAATTTCGGATGCGCGCATTTCGTGCTGGCCAAGCTGGACGTCAACGCGCTTCCGCCGGACGCGGTCATCGTCAAGGAGGAGGCCGCTCCCGAGGCTGCGGTCGCCCTGGACGAGACGGGCGGCCAAGCCGCGGAGACGGCGGCCGCGCTAAGCGGTCCGATCACGAGATGGCCGCTGAAGGAGCGCGCGGGCGGACCGGTCCGCGTGCCGAACGTCACCGTCTCCGCAGTGGCGCGCGCCGCGGCGGATGCGGAACGCCGGGAAGCGGAACGGAGAAACGGGAACCAGCAGGACAAAGGCTTCGGCGGCTCGTCGTTCTCCGGGCGGGGAGGCCATGCGAGGAACGGCCAGGAATCCGGCGGTTCCCAGCGGCAAGGCCGCTCCCATGGCTCCTCCGGGAACGATCGCAGAGCGCAGCAGGGGCAAGGTAACGGAGGGCAGGCTCCGAACAAACCCAGAGGCGGGCACAGGCCGAATCATTCGGACGCTCAAGCTCCTAGAGAAGGCGGCGCTCGCAAGGACAATCCGCGCCATGAGGGCTCTCGCGGGGACGGTCCGCGCAAGGAAGGCCAGCGCCACGACAACTCCCGCAACGAGAATGCCCGCAATGAAGGCGCTCGCAGCGAAGGAACGCGCGGCGGCGAAGGCGCGCCGAACGAAGGTCGCTGGCAGAACCGCAACCGGCGGCGCAAAAGCTTCGGAGGCAAGCCGGGCAATCGGCCTGATGGCGGCTCCCGCCCGGATTCGGGCGCTTCCAAGTCAAGCGAATAGCCGGCAGCGGCGAAAAACTTATTCCACTCAAAAAGGCGCATGTCTCCCGAGAAAGCGGGAGAAGCAGGCGCCTTTTTTTCTATGGCCGACCCATTCGCTATGCAGGAGCACGCACTGCCTGAGTCGGGCTTTCGCAGGGGCGAATCCGCCGCTGCGAAAGCCCGTTAACGGTCCGGCAGGCCGTTACACTGACGATTCCGCCGTTGGTGGGCCAGTTAGCGGTCCGGCAGGCCGTTACACTGACGATTCCGCCGCTGATGTGCCAGTTAACGGTCCGGCAGGTCGTTATTCGGCGAATGCGCCGCAGATGGGCCAGTTAGCGGTCCGGCAGACCGTCCCTCGGGTTTAGGGGGTTTTCTCACGAATGCTCACTCATTCGCAGGATTTCACAGGGTTTAGATGTCAGATCATATGAGGGGATGTA
>NZ_JBHMDN010000039.1:0-6807 GCF_042431195.1 Cohnella cellulosilytica | reverse complement strand
CAGCAAGTGGCAGTCAACCGGGGCAAGGTATGCCCAAGTGACTGCCACGAATTTTGCGGGTGATCGGTTCATGGTGACAACGGTCAGGAGCGGACGGTTGCTGCCGCTGTTGTTAGAAGCTCGTCCAGCTTCTCAGCGGCTTCCTGTTGAAGCGTTGGAAACAGGTGCGAATAGCGATCTAACGTTATCATTATTGATGAGTGCCCAAGCCGCTCACTAACAGCTTTCGGATGTATTCCTGCTTTGAGCAGTAAACTCGCATGGGTGTGCCGGAGATCGTGAAGCCTGATCTTGGGTAGTCCAGACTTCCGGAGTAAGTCCAGCCACCGCGCTTCCAAGAAGTAAGGGCTGACCGGGTAACCGTTTCGCGTCTGGACAACCAAGCCATGATCGTTGTACTCCGTCCCGTTCTTCTCGGCCTTCTTCCGGTCTTCTTCAAGCACGAGGTGATGTTTCTTGAGAGCTTCGACCGTCTGCTGCGGCAAAACGATTGTTCGGATACCAGCAGCGGTCTTTGGCTCTTGCATGATATGACCGACAACGCCGCGAGTATATGACCTCCGGACCGATAGCTTCCCTGCTGTCAGGTCAATGTCCTCCCACTTCACTCCAAGAACCTCGCCACGTCGCATACCTGTTGTCGCCGCTAGCAAAAAGATGATGTGATATCGGCTGTTCTTCGTAAAATCCAAAAACTGCATCAATTCCTCGTCCGTCCAAGTCTTCGTTTCACTCTTAGGTATCTGTGGCGGCTTCACCAATCGAGCAACATTCTTGACTAATAGCTCCCACTTAACAGCAGTCTCTAGTGCATCGTGCAAGACCTTATGGACGTGGTTGATCGTTTGCGGAGACAATCGCTTTTCGCCGCTTCCAAGCCGCTCGTACATGCTGACTAAATGTTGCGGCGACAGGTTTACCATTTTGATCTGACCAAGCTGCGGGATGATATGGTAATTGACCAGCCACCGATATGTCTTATATGTACCGGGACGGATATTCATCTGCTTCTGTGCCAGCCACGACGTGAAGAATGTTGCTACGTCATCCTTGGTCGGCTCGATATATGTATCGGTATTTAACTCGTGGAGCACCTTCTGGAGTGCCTTCTCCGCATCGGCTTTGGATTCGTAGCCTCCCTTGCTCTTTTGCCGACGCTTGCCTTCGCTGTTCTTGCCCATTTCAACCACCCACGACCACTTGTTACCGCGCTTTGATACACAACCTCTCATCTTTCTACCTCCTACGTATACTCAATTTTGGCCGCAAAAAAGAGCCTTCCGCTTCGTGAAAAGCGAAAAGGCTCATATCTTTTGGCTACGGTTCTTGTTGGCTCACCTAAGCGGTTACCAACAACCGTTTGGGTCAGAGCTAGGCAACCCTTGTTTTTCCGTTACGATGTTTGCCACACTCTCAGGCTGTGGCTGGGTTCAAACCCAAGCGGCTACCCTATCTTGCAGCGGTAACCGAACCCAAACGGTCCACCCCTAAGACCAGTAAAACACGCAAATAATCCAGTCGTCAATTATTGGTCAACAAAGGTCAAAACAGACGGGATATCGCGAGGCACGGCGCGGGCGCTTCTGCCGAAGGGTCTTGCTCCCCTCCAAGCAGAGCGTGTAGAATGCCTTACCGACCCAAGCGGCTACCCTGCACCTAGAGCTACGTAGCTGTCGGTCGAGTTGAGCCTCGGGGAGTGAAGCCTATAGACCCGCCCGACACAGAAAAGAGAGACACCAGATCTAGGAATCGGTTGCCTCTCTCATGTACCGCTTAACCTTAATGTTTTATACCGTCATTTTACAACAGCACCCAGCGGCAAGCAATCTGTTGGAGACGCTAATAAACGAAGGAGAGGAATGTGCATGAACATAGAAGATTTGTTAGGAGAGGCTGAACAGGAACCAAATGAACCAATCGATACAACTACCGCAGAAGGATTCAAGAAGTATATCCTGGGGAACCACGATCTTTCGAGCAACACGATTAAACGCAGAATCTATTTGCTCCACGATGCAGACAAAATCCGTGAATTTACAGAAATCTATGCCGATGTCATGATAACCCGTACGGAGATTGACGAGTCAGCCAAAGAAACGTTCATGCAAAAGGTGATTGACGGCTACACCTTGACTTATAACGAAGGTCTCTATCCGGACAAAACTTACGGTCAGATGAAGCGATTATCCGATCAAGTCAAAAAGCAGTTAAAGCAGCCACCGCAAAAGTTGCTACCCAATGCTCAATCCGTCGTATCGGAACAAGCTGACGGTATGTATGCGATTCGTTCGAAAGGCATCGGCAGAATCACGAACTTTACAATCCGTCCGATATATATTGTCCTTTATGAAACGGAGACATTAGAGGAGCAGGTCACAACCGAAGGATTTGGCGTGTTCGAGATTATTAGCAAACATCGTGTAACAGGAAAAGAAGCTCGATCAACCGTAGAACTGCGATCCTATAACTTCTATACCGCTTCGAGTCTGCGCGAAACACTCCGAGAGAAGAAGGTGCACGGTGCTTTTGTTTATGGTTCCGATCAAGAGATTGGGCAACTTGGAGAGTACCTGTTCTTTGAAGCTGCTGCCATCGAGCGTACAGGCATAAACACAATAGGGATAAAGCGTTTGGATTTAGGTGAAGCCGTCGTCGTTACCCCACAGAAGGTATATAACAGTCACGGAGACGAGCAGCCTGATATGGTATATGTCCGTGATGAAGTCGTAAGCATCCCAGAGATTATGAAGCTTCAAGGACTAGGCTATGATGCGGAATCGTGGAAGCATGTTGTACTACCACTCTTCACCGAGAATGTTCTGTCGCTCCATAAGCGATCAACCATGATAACCATACTGGGCTGGCTTATGTCGTTACCTTTCGAGACGATTATTCGGATAGACGGGAACCTTGGCGGCTTTCCACATCTTGCGGTTAGCGGTGTAAACGGAGGAGGGAAAACAGGACTAATCAGTACATTGATGTCATACATTGGCTACGGAGCGAGTCCGGAGATCGCTAACTTCGGTACGCAATTCGCAAACAGTCAAGCGATAGGTACGAGCTATCATATCCCCGTCCCTTTTGATGAATTCCGGCCTCATGAATGGATACAGACGCAACGCAACTCGGTAGAACGTCTATTACGGGAGTCATATAATCGGGGGTATTCTTCAAAAGGACAAAAGGACTTAAGCACAAGAAGATTTGATTACCGGAACGCGATCATCTTTATTGGTCAGATGGGCACATCCGATCAAGCCATTGCCGAGCGCGTTGTCCCTGTCAGTGTGGATGTGAACTTCCTTAAGTCAAAGGGTTCAAAGGTAGCGAAAGAAACCTATCACCTACTCAACAACACAGAAGACAAGCGCTTTTGGACAGGCTATCTTCTTTGGTGCGCGAGACAGGATAAAGCCGACGTTCTAGCGGTATACGAGAAAAGCAAACAAATGATCGCAGCGAAGTACTCGCAATTAAAGGAACGTGAGATTGGTAACTACGCCGTTGTGTCGCTTGGTTTGTACTACTTCAAGAAGCTGGCTGATGAGTGTGGATTGAACTGCCATTATTCCGATGAAGAGATTTATGATGTCGTTGACACGATCACCGAGCATGCAGAGGTAACACTCGGAAACAAAGTTGATGAGCTTTGGCAGTTCCTTAACGATCTTGCGTACTGTGGGAACACCTACGGAAACAACAAGGGTAACGTATTCGGTATAGGTAAAACAGTTATGGTGTACCAGCCGACTCCCGACAAGAAAGACGTGTATGGCAAGGATGGCGAACGCAAAGCAGAGGTCCGTGGTCGGAAAGTTTTACTCATCAAGATCGCTGACGCAATCCAGACTCTCCATAGTATGGGCATCAAGAACAAGTACGATGAAAAGATGTTGATGCCGATCATAATGAGCTACTTCCAGAATGCTCAAACAAATGGCGGAGATGGACTGGTACTTGCTCCGCAAGGTTATCGCGTTGCTGGTGGGCGTTATACCGCGTTCAATTGGGAAGAAGTTAGGGAGATGTTCGACTTCGTTGAAGAACTACAGTCGGATGCCAATATCAAGCAAGAGGTAGAGAAACTGGCCAGAGGGCTGCATGGGGAAAGTGATTGTAATGATGATGACAAAGATATTCTGATAAATTAATACACACTTGCCGTCAAGTTGAAGTATGGAGACTTGGCGGCATTTTTGTGGTAAATTTATACTATGAATTAAGGCCTATAAGAAACCTACTTCAATTCAGAAAAAGGTTAGCTGAGCCCAAGGAGGGATATATGCGATTGAATCTAACTAATAATGTTTGGTGGTTCTTCTTTCCATTAAAGGGTTTGCTTTTGAAAGATACGATTAACAGTATCTCGAATCCTATATTCCATGATGCCACGATAATTTCAAGAGAGCAAATCGAAGAGATACTACCTATTTTGGATTCTAATAACAGCACAGAGAATGATTCAAACAATATAATATACCTATTTGAAGATGATTTTGATGTATATCTTGCAATAAAAAGAACCGGTATTATTCCTATTCCTGATGGAAGCAAGCCAGAGTTACTAAAGAATGCTGCAGCAAGAGCATATGAAATTTCAGCACTTTTAACCATTGTATATTTCGAGTGGAACGGGCACAAGGGGACTTGTGGGTTGTTAGAGCAACTGCATAGATATAATAAGACAATTATGGCATATAACTTCGAGAGTAAAGGATTTAATATTCATTTATCTGACCCTATTACTAACATAATAGAAACTCCTGAAGACTATTTAGAATTCACCCATAGTGAGATCACTGATTTACTAAACAGTGAACGATATGTTGAACTTTCTACCATAATCATTAACTATAGATATATTTCGTCGCAATTACGTAGTACAGTCATTCTGTCGGTATTGCGACTTTCTAGTGCAATTCATTCTCTAGATTATTCATCTCAAATACTTGGTTGTGTGACTGCTATTGAAATTCTTTTCTCAGAGCAGGGCGATGGTTTTGATCTGATTAAAAAAAGAGTACGTGCTCTTGTTGGACAAATGTACGATAGCCTTTCTGTTGAAGATGTATTTAATGCACGCCATTTATTTGTGCATAAAGGTACTAGCATTGATGACCAAAGTATAGCATTAAAGGCTATTAAATTAGCTATAGAAGTGCTAATTTACTACTCAAAATCTACACAAAAAGGAATTACATCAAAAAAGCAGATGTCTGAATATTTAGATGTTATCTATACTGCAAATAAATACGCTCTTAACTGGAATCATAATCTCCTAGAAAATTGAAATTATAGCAGATATTATATCAACTTAAAACATGGAGGGAAGCCATGCAAAACTATACGCAGTATATAGCAGATGTTAGCGATGATATTAACGCTTGCTTGGAAAATATGGGATGCCAGCCAATTCTGTTTATCGGATCTGGATTATCGAAGCGTTATTTTGATGGACCTAATTGGGAACAACTACTTATGAAAATGGCTGAATTGTGTCCCCTTATTGACAAGGAGTATGCTTATTATAAGCAAAGTAACGGATCAAATATTAAAATAGGCGAAGTCTTTTCTCAACTTTATAAGGAGTGGGCTTGGAGTACTGGTAAAGAAAATTTCCCAAGAGAACTATTTGATGCATCCAAATCATCTGATATTTACTTTAAACATAAAGTTAGAGAATTTATAGAATCTATTACTCCGCCTACCTTGCAGCATATAACAGAAAGTAAGTTAATCAATGAAATTGAATTGTTGCAACGTATACGTCCCCATACTGTTATTACAACAAACTACGATCAATTCTTGGAGAAAGTCTTTCCTGACTATGAACCTATTATTGGTCAAAAAATCCTTAAAACCAATCCTATGAGTATTGGTGAGGTATTTAAGATTCATGGTTGTATTACAGAACCTGAGAGCATGGTTTTGACACAAAATGATTATAATGAATTTATGAATAAAAAGAAATATTTAAGCGCCAAGCTACTAACTTATTTCGCAGAACACCCTTTATTATTTATTGGTTATAGCGCAGAAGACCCTAACATAAAGACCATTTTATCTGATATCGATGAAATTATTTCAAGTAACAACGAGCTAATACCAAATATATACATTCTCGAATGGTCACCTTCGGTATCCGATTCCCAATACCCGCAACGTGAAAAAATTATTTCTATTGATTCATATAGGAGTGTGCGTATTAAATCAATAACAAGTAATTCATTTAATTGGGTATTTGAGGCATTCGGGGCAAATGACTCTATTGAAAAAATAAATCCAAAAATCTTGCGTTCGTTACTTGCAAGAACGTATGAACTTGTGAGATATGATATTCCTAAAAGGACAATAGAGGTAGACTTTGAGTTTTTAGAAAAAGCTGTAGGGGAAGAAGGAGAGCTCGCAAAAATTTATGGAATTACTACTCTTACAAATCCAACTGCTTTAAATGCATCATTTCCCTACACTTTATCACAAGTTTCAAAACAACTGGGTTTTGAAGGATGGTACAGCGCTCACTCGCTATTAGAGAAAGTTAAGAGAGAGACGGGGCATAGCATTAAGACCAGCGATAATAGATATCATATAACTGTTAAAGTTGGTGATAGAATGACCACTCATAAATATTCAGAAGAAATGGTTGCTTTGTTGCGAAAAGTTATGAATAACGAAGAATATGTTGTGAACTTATAGCGCAGCAGCAACCGTCCGCTCCTGACCGTTGTCACCATGAACCGATCACCCGCAAAATTCGTGGCAGTCACTTGGGCATACCTTGCCCCGGTTGACTGCCACTTGCTG
>NZ_JBHMDN010000038.1:0-70602 GCF_042431195.1 Cohnella cellulosilytica | reverse complement strand
GGACAATTTGATATAGAAATTATACCAAGGTTAGCGGCGGGGAGGGGGAGAAAAAGCACGGTCGCAATGACCATGCCTTTTCCACAGTTAATCGACGGCTTCTGCCAGACCGTTAAAAACGGCCAACCGCTCGAATCGGCTCGCGTAGCGTTCGCCCAGCCGTAAAGAAGTGGGTTGGAGTGGTGTTTGCACGATTCTTTCGAGTTTTTGTATGCGGATGGGTCAACATTTGTTTTTTTGAGGGGAAGATTATGTAAGTTAGTAATTAAAAAGTATATAATGTAGAAAAAGACGCGACGACTTAACAAGGAAAGGGATACACCAGTGACGATTATTGCAGCTACCAAAAAACTGATCGATTTTGCCGGGTTTTCCCTATCGCCGATTCCAGAGGTTGGGTATAGACCTTTGCACAGCTGGCATGCCCATCTATTTAAAATTGGACGCAAAAACTGTTTGATGCTCATGAATGACCAAACAAGATACCAACTGGTGCTCTATGGAATAAAAAAGGAACATTTCAAGGACTTTGGGAGCACCTTCGGAAAAAACCTGGAATTGATCTTAAAGGCGGATAAATTCAATGAACGGGAAGTTGCCGCCATCCTGTCGGAAATGACCGAGTTCACCTACACTAAAACACACAATAAAAGCATACTTGGATCCGTTAACGATCAAATCCATATGACCGAGGCTTGGATTCAAGATTATTTGCCCACCGATGATTTAAACATTGTGGAGTTGAATGTTAAACTTAACGGTTCTGTGATGTTGAAACTTGAGGAATTCAATTCAAGATCGGCCTTGAGGAACGCGTTACAAAATAATTAGGGGGAACTTTATTGAAATTACCCTTGGGGCTAATGATAATTGCGGCTTGCCATTACGGATTGGGGGTTATTTATAATAGTTCGCCTTTTACGGAGCCGGGTTTCCCCTATATGGCTGTATACGCCCTTTTAATTGGTTTGAGCATACCAAACGGAGTATTTGCGGTGAGATCGAGGAACAAGAGCACGTTTATGAAGTGGGTCGCCAGTTCAACGCTTCCCGGATTACTATTTATGACCTATGCCAAAACCCAAAATAATTCCGGCGGACTCATGCCGACAACTTGGGATTGGGGATTGTGGGAGCTGTTTTTACCGGCGATATTCGGTATTGTTCAAATCGTTATTTTAATTTATTTTCTAGGAACCCGAGCCCGCAGGGCGAAAGGGAGAGCCCATCAACGATAGAATATAGCTGCTTGCGTCGGGCGGAGGCTTATTTGCACGGACTTCTAAGCAATAATATCATGATAAAGAAACGATAAATTCAATAGTTGAATTTCCATTGCTCTCAATAATTTCAGAAGCTAAATTGGTAACCACAATATCGAAAGGGGCTTCAAACGGCTTTGTGTACTCAAGGGCAGCTTGAAGTTCAATCTCATTATTACATCTTCCAACGGTTAGATGGGGAGTATAGGTGTATCGACGGTTCATAAATTCACTCAGTAGACCAGAATATAGCCTGTCATGCAATTCGATAATATTGTCGTTCCCTTTTTTTACATTTAAGAATAAGTGGTTATCCGATGTAGCAGTTATCCCTTTTAGTTGAATTGGAAACGGACATAGACCAACTAGCGATTCCTTTACATGTTGTTCAAGTTTTGAGGTTGGAATTTCACTTGCAAACGGAAACACAAGTGTTAGGTGTGGCGGCACTAACCCATATAAAGGATCAAATTTCTTTCTCACTTCTTCAATCAGATGCTGTTTTTTAAATATAGGAAACATCTCAATTAGTTGAATACATTTGAAGGAATTTCATCATTAGAATAATAACGTATTGCCTTTCCTCTTTCTTTGGCATATTCGATTTCTCTTCTAGTGCTACTGCCAATGTATCCATTCACGTCGATGACGAATATTTCATCAGAAAGATCAATTTTCCTGAAATGAAGCTCTCCAAGTCGTTCCGTCTGTTCCTCGCTTATTTTAAATCCCTCACTTTGCTCGAAGAAGGCGAGACTGATTACAATATTTCCTTGAAGTGTGAGGAATGCATTGGTTTGTTCGAATTCAGCCTTGAATTTTGTAGAGCCGCACAAAGTAATTATTCGCATATTCATTTCCTTTCACAATTTTACTTTTTAATGTATTATCTCCTTAAGTTCTCCTCTTCTTTAAAATAACATGATTTTAGAATAAGCGTTAGCAAGAGTCTATCCATGTTAACGAGTTGCATTACAAAACTTGGGAGAGGTGAAACGAAGAAAAGAAGCTGCGTGGTCGCAACATTTCTGCCAGTAGAGCCACTTTCAATTTAAAATGAAAATAAGGAGAAGATGAAGATGAACGATCCCGTAGTTAAGGTTGGCATGCTGATTCGCAGACCGGTGCAGGAGGTGTTTAACGCCCTGGTCGATCCTGCGGTGACCACGAAATTTTGGTTCACGAAGAGCAGCGGCAGACTTGAAGCCGGAAAACGGATTCGGTGGGACTGGGAAATGTACGGCGTCTCCGCCGATATCGACGTCACAGAGCTGGAAGAGAACAAGAGGATCGTGATCGAATGGCCTTCAAGGGTCGAATGGACCTTCACGTCTTATGGCGACGCCACCTATGTTCATGTTACGAATTCCGGCCTCGAGGGAGGAGCCGAGGAAGCCGTCGGTTCCATGGGCGGATTTACGATGGTGCTCTGCGCATTAAAAGCGTTGCTGGAGCATAACGTCATTTTGACCGTAGTGGCGGATAAGGAGCCGCCGTCATAATATTTTCCGCCGTTATTGAAAGGAATTCAAGCGATGGCATTCACGTTTAAAACCGTACACCCGGGAATAAAGCTGAATTTGACGTTGATGATCCTGCTGGAAGTCTGCCTGCTGATTAGCCTGGCGGTTAACCGGAATCCTGTCACTGTGTACTTCACGGTAGGTGTAATACTCATTGTTTTTGCCTATATTGCCGTAATGATCAAAAGGGGATTTTTTACCAAGCTAAGCATAACACTGGAGCAAACCTACATAATATCCTCAAGCCACGTAAAGTACGAAGCCGCCCAAATAGAATGCATTTACATAAGACACAAGAAAATAGGCTGTAAAGTATGGGGAAAGAGATGGGTCCCTGTGGACTTATTTTTTTGTTTTGACAAGGAGCAGGAAGAAGAAGGACTGAGCCAATTAAAGAAGTGGGCGGAACAAAACGATATAAAAATAAAAAGCGGCTTTTTCCGAACCTTGATGTAGAATATCCGACAAAGGAGCGAGAAGGCATGATTACTTTGTTGTTCTGGCCCTGTATGATAGCGTCCATCCTATGTTCGATCTTCGGAATACGGTATAAAAATCATCGAAGCCTATATGTCGCCGCAATTCTAATCATTCCTATGTCGCTTTATCTTGCGGGATGGCCGATCTTTCTCTTCTGGGGCCTCATCTTCCCGTTATTTTATGTAGGGTCGGGAATCTTGATCAGGAAGAAAAAATATACGATGTCTTTTCTGGCAAGCGTGCCGGTTTATCTCGTGATCGGCTGGCTGGGCTATGCGGTTCTGAATCAATGAGTGCGGGCGGAAGGAGAGGCCTCCATGAGCGAACCTAACGGTTTTTCGAATTTTTTACACGAAATGCCCTTATTCTTCAAAATATTCGGAGGACTTATCCTCCTTCCGATGGCAGCTACTTTTTTGTTTTTCCTTTTTAAAGGAGTGCGCACATGGAACTCCAACAATCATGCGGAAATCGTGAGAAGGATATGCACAATCGTGGACAAGCGGACGGAGGTTTGGGGAGGGACCCATGATTCCGGAGCCAACACGAATTACTATGTTACGTTTGAATTCGAAGATCGCGCTCGCAAAGAGCTGTATGTCAAAGCCAGCCTTTTTGGCTTGCTGGCCGTGCAGGACAGGGGCGAATTAACCTATCAGGGAACAAGATTTTTGGATTTCGCCAGAGAGATTGAACTGGATAACGGTTCATCGGCCTCGTTATGATTCTCCCCCGCAGGAAGAGCCGACCTCGGCCTATCAGCCGGAGTCGGCCCGATTTGTTTTCCCTCTAACCGAACGAAGTAGCAGCTAAGCAGCGTTCCGGTGGAACGGCATCGCCAACCTAACTGTTACCCGGCATTCCGCTTTCTTACCGGCACCCACACCTCGACTTCGGCATCCATCGGATCCCCATTGAGCAACACTTCCGCGATCGGCGCCCCGGAATATTTGTATTCGAACTCCGCGGTTAACAGCGAGCCGAACGCTTGATCCTCCAGCTTATCGAACGCCAAGCGCGATAACCCGCCGCTTCCGGACAAGATCAAGTATTCGCCTGCCGGAAAATGAACCTCAACGGCATGTTCAGGCAGCGGCTGATCAGACTGGACCCCGGCATAATAGTAGATTTGCCCATCCTCCTCGGCCACCGCCGCATAACCGTAACCGCTGTCCGCGTAAGGACGAAGGCTTGCCATCTGTCCGCCGGCGATCAACTCTTTGAAGAACGTTGTCTTTTGACCGGAGAACTGCGGAGAATGAACGTGCGTCCCCTCCAGTAGCGTCGTCTTAAAACCGATAACGCGAAAAGCCATCTTCGTTTCGAGCTTAAAAGGATTCATTTTGTTGCCTCCCAATCAGAAAATAGTTTTTGAATACGTATTAAGCCTAATCTATCAACTATGACATCTGTATGGCATACTTGAGCGAGCGGGAGGCGGAATATGAAAATCGATCGTTTAATTGCTTTGATCATGATTTTGTTGGAGCATGAGGTGGTAAGCGCAAGGGAATTGGCTGAACGTCTCGAAGTGAGCAGACGAACCATCTATCGCGATATCGATACGTTAACCTTTGCCGGGCTGCCCGTTTTTACGCATCAAGGAGCGATGGGCGGCGTCGGATTAATGAAATCCTACAAAATAGACAAGCTGTTGTTCACGCAGCAGGACCTGCAAACCTTGCTCGCCAGCTTGAACAGCTATAGACAGTTGTTCGGGCATAAGGAGCTTAATTATATTATAGAAAAACTGCAGGGCTTCCATCCGAGCGACGTAACGGACAGGGCAGGGAAGTTTGCGGTAGATTTATCGCTTAATCAGGGCAACGAGTCCTTGCGAAGCTTGCTTAGCTTGGTCGAGACGGCGATGAACGAACAACGGTATTTATTGTTCGATTACGTCAATCGGGACGGTCGCGCCGGTTCCCGGAAGGTCGAGCCATATCGGATCGTTTTCAAGGAAAGCAGCTGGTACTTGCAAGGTTACTGCACGGATAGAAAGGATTATCGCATATTCAAATTAGCGAGGATGAACGGGCTGCGGGTTTCGTCCGAGTCTTTTGCGCCGAGAGACTTCGCGCCGCTGCCCATGGACGAGGGCGAGTGGATGAACCGGGATTGGGTGGAGGTAACGATTCGCCTGCATCGCTCGGTCGCGGACAAGGTGGTCGAACGCTTCGGGCAGGCGCATATCCTTCGTGTGGAGGGAGATACCTGTCTGGCGACGTATCCCATCGTTAACAACTCATTCGGTTATGACAAGCTGCTTGCCTTCGGGGAAAAATGCGAAGTGATCGAGCCTCCTGAAGTACGCGCGGCTTTTCGAGATTACGTGCGCGGCATACTGGGGAAATACGAACGCTAGAGGGGATTTGTCATACTTTTGTCACCTGATAATGATTATTATTGTTAAGAGAATGATAGCTTTTGACGACGAAAAGAGGTGAGGGCTGGAGAAACGCGGCTGCTGCTGTCGGCAGCGGCGGGAAAGAAGGAGGGTTTCGGAAATTGCTCACCAAGAGCAGGGCGGCCAAAGTAGGGCAGGCGATGCTCGCCGTCCTTATGCTGTACGTCGGGGCATCGAATGCGTACGCGGCTCCCAAACCGGCTGACGGCGTTTACGAGGTGGAGTACACGCTGAAAAAGCCCGACGACGATTCGGTGTCCATTGCCAACGATTACTTCGAGAAACCGGCGCGGATAGAAGTGGCGAACGGAGAAGCCGTCGCCTACATCCAGATGAATCATAGCGATTGGATCGTCTCGATCCAATACCCGGCGGGCGCGAATGGAGCGGAACTGCCGGTCGTCGAAGCCGACGAAGCGGCGGATAAGCGGACCGTCCGACTTCCGGTCGCCGATCCGAACGAACCGGTGGCGGTTAAAATGCATGTCGTCATCGACGAGCTTGGCTACGATCATGAATATACGGTCCGTTTTGCGTTCCAGGCGGAAGGGATTCCGGCGAGTGAACCGGCTTCGCCCGGCGCAAGCGAAGCGAAGCCGGAGCCGACGCCGAAGGCGGCTGAACCTGCTGCGGATTCGGCCAACGCGCCCCAAGCCCCGGCCGCTCCCAGCGACGGGGTCGCCGAGGTAAAGCCGCAGTCCGCCCCGGTTCCAACGGCCGGCGCTTCCGGTAAGCCTTCCGAAGTCGAAGAAGCTCCGCCTGTTGTCGAAGACGGGGAGGCCGCAGAGCCGATCCATTCGGACAAGCCGGAGGAGAGCGGACTTGACGACGCCGAGAGCTCGGCCGATCCTGCGGCGGACGCAGGGGAAGAGGCTATGCCCGGCGCCGCTTCGCAGGCCGAAGCTCAGGAACCGACGGCTTCTTCGGATTCGTCCGGCGGCTGGCTGGCGCCGGCGTTGATCGCCGTGGCGGCTGTCGGCCTTGCAGGCGGTTTGCTGTATTGGCGGCGAAGAAACAAAACAAACGTTTGATCGCACGATCCAAATTGACAATAAGGAGCTTGGTGATCTTGAAAAAGAATGCAGGAAAATGGATTTCCCTGACGGTTGCGCTGCTGCTGCTTTTGTCCGCAACGCCCGTCCTGGCGGCGGAAGGCACGGAAGGGAACGCTCCGGAGCGCTCCTACGAGGTTAGCTTCAAAGTGTTGAAGGACGGAACGGACGAGGTGTCCGCAGCGGACGAGTACGTGCAGAAGCCGGCGAAAGTGACGGTGGAGGGCGGCGTCGGATACGCGGAAGTCACCTTGCTGAAGAGCGCCTGGATCTCCGCGTTCGAGGTAGAGCAGGACGGGAAGCTGACGGCCGCTCCGGTTATCGGCTCAGACGAGAAAGCGGATACGCGCGTGGTCAAATTCCCCGTCGGCGACATTCGCGAGAAGCTTAACGTCCGCATTGCCGTCGAAGTGCCGGCAATGAATTATCAGGGCGACTACAAAGTCCAGCTGGCATTCGATACTGCCGGCATGCCGGGAGCTCCTGCGGAGCAAGGGGACACGGAGCCGGCAGCGCCTGGAAACGACGGTCGTGAAGCGGCGTTCGCGGTGCTGAAGGACGGAACGGACGAGCCTTCCAGCCTGGGCAATTACACGAGCAAGACGGGCCGGCTGTACGAGCGGGACGGCGCCAGCTATTTCTCGTTTACGCTGCTTAGCAGCAGCCTGATTCCTTCGTTCCAATACGAGGCGAACGGAGAGTACGTCGATGCGACAGTCGTGAGCGAAGATAAGGATGCGGACAGCCGCGTCGTCGAAATCGCGGTAGCGGACGCAGCGAAGAAATTGAATGTTGCGCTGGAAGTTAACGCCGGACCATACGGAATCATGCAGCATAAAGCGCAAATCTTAATCGCCGCGGAAGAAGAGCAAGCGGAGTCGAGCTTTGCGGACATCGAGAATCACTGGGCGAAAGCCGCCATCGAGCAGACCGTATCGCTCGGCATTGTGAAAGGCATTGGCGATAACACGTTTAACCCGAACGGTAAAGTAACGCGTGCGCAGCTGGCGGTCATTCTGACGAGCGCGCTGAAGCTGAATAGTGAAGCGGAGGCTCTGTCGTTCGCGGATCAAGCGGAAATTCCCGGTTACGCGGCGGCAGCGATCGCGCAAGTTCAAGCCGCAGGATTGCTGGTCGGCTATTCCGACGATACGTTCCGTCCGAACACGCCGGTCAACCGCGCGCAGCTGGCGGTCATTATCGCGCGCATTGCCCACCTGGAGCTGGCCGAGGATGCCGCGCCGACCTTCGGCGATGCCCAAGACATTCCGGCATGGGCGAAGTCGTCGGTAGCGGCGGCCGTTGAAGCCGGCCTGATCTCCGGCCGCGGCAACAACGCCTTCGCTCCGGCGGCCGACACGACGCGCGCGGAAGCGGTCTCGCTTGTCTTGAAGGTGCTGCTGACTCAGCATTAAAATAGTTACGGATGAGGCTGCCCTACAAGTGCAGCCTCATTTGACAGGAAGGAAGTCAGATCATGCAAGGTTATTCGCGACGGCTCGCCGCAGACGGAGCCGGGAATCGGCTGCGCTCGGCCGTATGGCTGCTGTTGCTGTCCGCTATGCTGCTGTCGGGATGTGCGGCCGGGAACTCGGAAGGCAGGTCTGACGGTTCGCCGAGCGGGTCGCCGCAGCAAGCGACGACCGCCGCGGAAGATCGCGGGCCGCGCATCGTCGCGACGACAGTCGCCATCGCGGAAATATTGGATGCGCTGGAAGTGGAGCTCGTCGGCGTCCCGACGAGCTCCAAGCCGCTTCCGGCCCGTTACGACGGGCTGACCGAGGTGGGCAATCCGATGAGTCCAGATATGGAGATGGTACGCATGCTGAAGCCCGACGAGGTCTTGTCGGTCACGACGCTGGAGTACGATCTGGCGCCGAAATTCGAGAGCGCAGGCGTGCAGGCCGAGTTTCTGGATTTCACCAGTCTGGACAGCATGAACGCCGCGATTATAAATCTGGGGGAACGCTACGGACGGCAGGAGCAGGCGGAACGGCTTGTTCAGCAGCATCTTCAGAAGCTGGAGGAGCTGCAGAGCGCGGCCGCGGGCAAGCCGGCGCCAAGCGTGTTGATTCTCATGGGCATTCCCGGAAGCTATCTCGTGGCGACGGAGCATTCCTATATCGGCGATCTGGTCCGCAGGCTGGGCGGAACGAATGTCGTTCAGGGCGAACAGGTGGAATATGTGGCGTCGAACACGGAGCATCTGCAGCAGGCGAATCCGGACGTGATTTTGCGGGCGGCTCACGGACTGCCGGACGAAGTGGTGAAGATGTTTGACGCGGAGTTCAAGAAGAACGATATCTGGAAGCATTTTAGCGCGGTGAAGACGGGACGGGTGTACGATCTGGAAGAGACTCTCTTCGGAACGACCGGCAACCTTGCCGTGGGCGAAGCTTTGGAGGAACTGATGGAGTTGTTGTACGAGTGAGAAGCCAATCGATCGGGCGGATTGCCCTGTTTATCGGACTGCTGGTCTTATTGATCGGCGTCTTTCTATATTCGGCGATCACCGGAAGCATCAAGATAACTCCGTCGGAGCTTATCGTCGGCCTGCTGAACGGGACCGACGAGCGCGCGGCGATTATTCGCGATCTGCGCTTCCCGCGCATGATCATGTCGATGCTGGTCGGAGCCGCGCTTGCCGTATCCGGCGCGCTGCTGCAGGCCGTCATGCGCAATCCGCTGGCCGACGCGGGCGTCATCGGCATTTCCGCCGGCGCCGGCGTCTTCACCGTGCTGCTGACCGGCCTGTTCCCGCTGCTGTTTTTCTGGTCGCCGTTGTTTGCGTTTGTTGGAGGCGCGGTTGCCTGGCTGCTGGTCTACGCGATCGCCTGGCGCGGAGAATACAGTCCCGTGCGTCTCGTGCTGGTCGGGATTGCCGTTCATATGATCTTTACGGGAATCGGACAGCTGCTGCCGTCGTTTCTGCGCTCCTCGATTGGCCAGGCGAATCTGATCAGCTCGTCGACATTGGCTTACGCGACATGGGAGGATGTCCGGCTGCTGCTGATCTACGGGACGATCGGGCTGGCGCTTGCGCTTCTGCTTAGTCCCTGGTGCAACCTGCTGGCGCTGCAGGACAAGACCGCGCACAATCTCGGCCTGCATGTGACGCGGGCGCGCCTCGTGGTGTCGGCCGTAGCGGTATTGCTGGCGAGCGCCGCGGCGGCGGTAGGCGGGTTTCTCTTCTTCGTCGGTCTGCTCGTGCCTGCCGTCGCCCGATTGTGCGTCGGCTCCGATCACCGCCTGTCGCTCCCGTTCTCGGCCCTGGCCGGCGCGCTGCTGGTGCTGGCCGCCGATACGATCGGCAGAACGATTGCGGCTCCCAACGAAATTCCCGCATCCGTCGTCATGATGGTTGTCGGCGGGCCTTGTCTCTTAATGCTGCTGCGAAGGGGCGGGCGTGCGCATGGAAATTAATCGGGTTGTTTTTTCCTACGATAAAAAGCACGACCAGTTAAAAGGCGTCGAAGCGCTCGTGGCAACCGGCAAAGTCACGACGATTATCGGTCCCAACGGCTGCGGCAAGTCTACGCTGCTCGGCGTCCTTTCCGGCTTCTATCGCCCGCAATCCGGGCAGGCGATCGTGGATGGCAAAGCCGTGCATCGTTACTCTCCCAAGGAGCTGGCCCGCAAGCTGGCGGTGGTCCACCAGCAGAACAGCGCCCCGTCGGACATCACGATAGAGCGGCTGGTCGGCTATGGGCGAATTCCTCATCGCGGCTGGTTCGGAGGCAGCGAGCGGGAGGATCGGGAAGCGATCGAATGGGCGCTGGCTTGCACCGGCTTGACGGCCAAGCGTTCGGCTTCCATCGAGCAGCTGTCTGGCGGGGAGCTGCAGCGGGTATGGCTGGCGATGGCGCTTGTGCAGAAAACGCCGATTTTGCTGCTCGACGAGCCGACCGCCTATCTGGACATGTACTATCAACTGGAGCTGCTGGAGCTGACGCGGCGGTTGAATCGCGAACATGGGCTCACCATTGTCATGGTGCTGCACGACCTGAACCAGGCGCTTCGTTACAGCGACCGAATCATTGCGATGAAGGACGGGGGCATCGTGGCCCACGGCTTGCCGGAAGAGGTTCTCTCTGCGGAGAGAGTCAAGGAAATTTACGGCGTCAACGTGGTTGTAAAAAAAGCGGCGGACACGGGGCTTTATATCGTGCCGATCGGCATCGACGGAACCGGGTGATTAAAATAAGCGCGTTTAGTTATCATTTGACGGGAATAGTCAGGTTGACGAATGGACCGGAGCTGCGTTTGCCGTTTGTTTCCGCTCGATTCACGTTAATCTGCCTGTCGGCCGGACAGGGCCGAATGCGGGTCGGGAGCGACGAAGCTGGTCTGGTGCAGACCCGGCGAAGAAGTCGTCATCCAGCCGTTGGAGAGAAAGCCGGTATGCGTATACCGGCTTTCTTTCGATATGTTCCGCTTGCAGCCGAACTTGCCGGAAGCGGCCGATCCCGCTCCGCCATGGGCGACGCGCGAGCTGAGCGTCGACGATCCGGGTCAAGCCTTCCGGCTTGTCAGGGAGATCGAACACGTATATCGAGAAGGGGCCGCGAACGGATTTTTCAAGATGCAGTCGCTGTTCTACGAATTGCTGCACAGGATCGTCGATGCCAAGACGGGCGAGGCCAAGCAAGCTGCGCGGATAGAGGAAGTCCTGGCCTACATACGCGCGCATTATTCGGAGGAGCTGTCGCGCGACAAGCTTGCCTCCTTGACCGGCGTTCACCCCGATCATTTCTCCCGGTGGTTCCGGAAAATGACGGGGCGAAGCTACGTCGATTTCGTCGCGGAAACCCGCATGTCCAAAGCGAGAGAACGATTGTTGGGTTCAGGCGACAGCTTGCACGAGATCGCCCGGAAAGTCGGGTACAAGGATGAATTTTACTTCAGCCGCAAATTCAAGCAGCTCGTCGGAACGGCGCCGACCCTTTACCGCAGGAAGCCGAAAACCGTCTTTTCGCTTGCGTGCAATTATACGGCCGGGCTGCTGGCGGTTGGACACGTGCCCAGCGTCGGGAGCCTTACGCCCTGGTTGAGCCGGCG
Organism: Cohnella cellulosilytica; assembly: GCF_042431195.1. NCBI lineage: Bacteria > Bacillati > Bacillota > Bacilli > Caryophanales > Paenibacillaceae > Cohnella > Cohnella cellulosilytica. The sequence goes on along the minus strand of NZ_JBHMDN010000038.1, from coordinate 58,820 downwards.
TTATCAGGCCGAATTGGGGCAGGGACGTCTCAAGCCGATCTTCTGGGACGACTGTCATCCTTCCGGCTTAAGAGAGGAGCCTCGTCCGGACGTCATTCTTTGCCATGACAAGCAGTACGACGAGGAACAGCTGGAGCTTCTTCGCGAGCTGGCGCCCACGCTGTCGATCCCGTTCGGGTCGATGAGCTGGCAGGAACAATTTATGCTGGTTGCCGAGCTTGTGGGCGAAGCGGATCGGGCTCGAATTCGGCTGGACCGCTATGACGCCGCGCTCGAGATCGCAAGAGAACGCGTCGTCCGGAAGTTCGACCTGAGCGAGACGGTTCTGATCCTGGAGATATGGACCGACGAGCTGGCGATTTTCGGGGACACATACGGCAGAGCGGGGCATATCGTTTACCGGGCCTTTGGTTTCTCTCCTCCGGAGCTTGTGAGAAGACAGGTCATCCCGGGAGCCGGATATACGTATATCGAGGAAGAAAGACTGATCGAATACGATGCGGATATTGTATTTCTGATCGTTCATAACGATCCGACGAGTCGGAAGACGGCCTGTCGTCTGAAGCGCGGCGAAGCTTGGAAGGCGCTGACCGCCGTGAAGCGCGGCCGCGTGTACGATTTCGACGGCGGCCTGTTTTACGGCTACGACCCCGCCTCGACCGAAATGCAGCTGCAGCGAATTATGAAGGCGATATCAGATTAATCCAAGCCGCCCGATCAGAATCGTTCATGTACAACCGCGTATAAGGTTGATATGATTTCGATGATAATGATTCTCATCATCGTATGAGCAACCTTGGAATGGAGTGAAACAAGCGGTATGGAACGTGTTCGATCGATCATCGCGATCGCCGTGTGTGCGATCTTATTGGCTTTGCTGACAGGCGCTTGCACCGGGGGCGGCTCCGGCAACGGCGGAAGCGGCGCTTCCGCGGAAGCCTCGAAGCCGGAGGAAAAAACGGTAGTCGACAACGCGGGCCATCAAGTCGCCGTGCCTGTCCGGCCGCAGCGCGTGATCGCGCCTTACCTGGAAGATCCGCTTGTCGTGCTGGGCGTCAATCCGGTTGCACAGGTGTTATACGGCAATGTCGAACAAAACTACCTGAAGGATTCGCTGCCCGAAGTCGAGATCATCGATACGAGCGACGTCGGACTTCCGCTGGAAAGGCTGCTGAATCTGTCGCCCGATCTGTTGATTCTTGGCAAGGGAATGGCCGCGGAAGAAGGCGTATACGAGCAATATGCCAAAATCGCGCCAACCTATGTCGTCGATAACATCGACAAGAGCTGGCGGGAGACGCTTCTTGACTTGGCGGGATTGCTTGGCAAGGAACAGACAGCGGAGGAACAACTGGCGGAGTACGATCGGAAGATCCAGCAAACTCGGGCGCATGTGCAGCGGAAGATCGGCAATGGGACTGCGGCTATCGTCGTGCTGACGGACAAAGAATTTTATACGATGGGTCATGTGCAGGGCGGAGCGCTGCTGTTCGATGAGCTGGGCGTGCGGCCGCATCCTCTGACGCCGGAGCAGGAAGAATGGAATACGCTGTCCCTGGAGAAATTGAGCGAGCTGGACGCGGATTATATTTTTGTCATTAAGACGGAACGGTATCAGGTTTCGGAACTGGAAAACAATTCGCTGTGGAAGGGACTGCCCGCCGTCCGCGCAGGTCGCGTGCACGACGTCGAATCCGGAATTTGGCAGTATTCGGGCCTGATCAGCAACGAACGGAAATTGGCCGATATTATGCAGGCGATCCCGGAATGAATTCGCGCCGAAGCGGGAATGGCGGACATTCCGCAGTATCAGACATTCGCAGAACAAGACGACTTCCTGTCCGTGTACCGGGCGTGAGTCGTCTTTTTGTATCCCCGCGCATGCCGGTTCCCCGTCAGATAGAATTTCCAATCTTCAATCAGGATAGAAGGGATATGCTCTATTTTATAGAAATGTGTAAAGAACGCATGAATTTCAATAGAGGAGGCTCACTCGATGTACAAGGGCATCAAGTCGTTATTTCTCTTATCGCTGCTTGCTGTTTTGCTCGTGCAGCCGGCAACCGCCGCGACCACGAAAACGGTCAAAATAAAAGTAACCCTTGTAAGCGTCGAACTCGTAAAAAATAACCATGTCGGCAACGAATGGTATACCGCCGCACACGTTAACGGCAAAGAAATTAAAGAAGGATCGACGGTAACGTTAAACTTAAAAGCATCCGAGAGTATAAAGCTGAAAGCGTACGCCGAAGAGCAGGACAAGATTCCGGACGTAGGAACGGCCAACACCTCCGTTAAGGTATCCTCCGTTTCCAAAACGACGAATAAAACGCTGAAAGTAAAGGTCACGGAAAATCGCGGCAGATATTCGGGCAACACGGCGGAATGGAAATTTACGTTCAAGATTCAGAAGTAGACTTGGATTCATTTTCGTGCGGAGGGCTGAGCTTGATGGATATTTCTTTGCATAAATCCGGTATTGCGGAAGCCTCCGTTATACATGAGATGCAGGTTAGAGCATTCAGGCCGTTGCTGGAGAAATATCAGGACTTTGAGACAAGCCCTGCCAACGAGTCGGTCGAGCGAATCGTAGCCAGAATGAATCAACCCTATTCGGTTTACTACGTCATAAAAGCTTCAGACCATGTCGTGGGCGCAATCAGAATCGTCGGGAAAGAGAACAGAACGTACCGGGTCAGCCCCATTTTTATTTTGCCCGAGTTTCAAGGGAAAGGCATTGCGCAACAAGTGTTTGCGGCGATCGAACGACAATATAGCGATGCGAGGGCATGGGAACTGGATACCATTCTGCAGGAGCGCGGGAACTGCTACCTCTATGAAAAGCTGGGCTATACGAGGACGGGAAAAACGGAAGTGATAAACGATAAGATGACAATTGTGTTTTATGAGAAAAAGATAGCGAAATAGGAAAGCGGATCAATCCGGCGAGTACGTAAGGTATTTTGGAAGAGTGGATCAACAGGCTCGCCCGAATCGACGACATCGCGGATTTATGCAAGAGATTTGCAAGCAGCGTAGATTGAGTTGTTTTCAAAAAGGGGTCGGTTCGGCGGGGGGCATTATGAAAAAGACAGTGAAGTTGTATAAGAGAATCATCTTCGCGCAAGCCATCGCGATTTTGGCTTTAGTCGTTGGGGGGAGCCTGTACCTGATCCGCCTGCAGTCGGAAAAGCCAAACCCAAATCACGACGTCATCACTGAATACGACCGAGCGGGGCTGGAAAGGGTAGAGGAGCTTGCCAATCGATTCAATAGCGGAAAAGGAGACAGCCTTCTGTTCGTCGCTTCCACCATAGACAGCGGACCATGGATTCATGATGCTTACTCGAACGGCAAAGAAATAAGATGGATCGTAGACAATACCAGGGACGTCATGAGCGCCGATAGGGGAAAGACGGAATATATCTGCGAGTCCATTCAAATCGAAGAAAACGAAGACTATCGCGCAGTTGTGCTGTCCAAGTGCGACGGGTATCCAGACGAAGAGAAATTGGGATGGATAACGTTCCCCAAAGAGAAGCTGTAACAATCCGGTTCCGAAAGGGAGAAAAAAGAATGAAACCAAGAGTGACCGTATTGACCCTGGGCGTCGATGATCTGGAAAGAGCGCTAATCTTTTATCGGGACGGGCTTGGATTCCCGACGGAGGGAATAGTGGGCACGGAATTCGAACATGGCGCCGTCGCTTTTTTCGATATGCAAGAGGGTTTAAGATTGGCCCTCTGGAAACGCGACGACATTGCCTACGACACAAAGCTGAATCGCTCGGCCGCGAGCCCCACCGAATTCACGATTGGCCATAACGTAGGTTCCCGGCAAGAAGTCGATCTCGTGATGGAGCAGGCCGAGAATGCCGGCGCGACGATCACCGTACCAGCTCATGATACCTTCTGGGGCGGTTACTCGGGTTATTTTCAAGATCCGGACGGTCATCTGTGGGAAGTGGTGTGGAATCCGGAGTGGGATAATTAAGTCAGTTAATTCTAGGAATTATTTGTTATAATCGATGTGTCGGGATTGCATCCAAAGAGGAGCCGATACCCGACAGCATCTTATCGGACGTGGTTTACCGCGCTTTGATTCCTTAGCGAACAGAGACGAGGAGGAGTTCATTTGAAGAATCTCGATTACCTGCACCGCAAAAAGCAAACCGGCGCTAAAATTACGATGTTGACGTGTTACGATTACCCCACGGCCCGCTTGCAGGAGGAGGCAGGGCTGGACGTTATTTTTGTCGGAGATTCCGTAGGTCCCAACGAATTGGGCTTTAAGCATGAAGTAGAGGTGTCGTTGGACGATATCCTCCATCATTTGAAAGCCGTGCGCCGAGGCGTCGAGCAGGCCTACTTGCTGGCCGATCTGCCCTTCGGAACATACGCTTCCCCCGAGGCGGCTCTGACCGCAGCCCGTAAGCTCATCGATCATGGAGCAGATGGTGTAAAGCTCGAGGGTCCGGAAGCCGAGATTGCGGCTTGTCTGGCGCAGCATGGTTATGAGGTGTGGGGACATCTCGGTTACAACCCGCAGAGGCACGAGAAAGCGGCCGTTCAAGGCAAGAGGTTCGATACCGCCAAGGCATTGGCGGAAGACGCGATTGCTCTTCAGCAGGCCGGAGCGCAAATGCTGGTGCTGGAGCTTGTGCCGGAGGAATTGGCCCAATTGATCACGAAGCAATTGTCGATTCCTACGATAGGAATCGGAGCCGGTCGATATACGGACGGCCAAGTGCTCATCGTTCAGGATATGCTGGGGATCACGCCGAGACCGTTTCGGCATGCCAAGCCTTTCGCCCGCCTCGGCGAGCAGATGCTTCATGCTTTTCGCGAGTATGCCCGCGAAGTGGAAAGCGGCGTATTTCCCGAACCCGTGCATGCCCGCAATATGCAAGAGGACGAGCTGTTGAAAGTGAAAGCCTACTTTAACTGACAAAGGGAGAAGTGTCTTATGCGGCTGGGTGGACAAGTGATTGTCGAGAACAGAAATCCCGAAATTTGGGTAAATGCGCTGGTGAAGGCGGGTTTTCGCGCGACGACTTTGCCTTCGGTGAACCCGGAAAATCCCGGAGAACTCGATGAATATTTGAATATGGCTCGTCGGCACGACATTCAGATTTCCGAAGTAGGGGCCTGGAGCAATCCGATCAGCAGAGACGAAGACACCAGGAAGAAAGCCATCGCTTATTGCATCGAGCGTCTGGAGCTGGCCGAGCGGATCGGCGCGCGCAGCTGCATTAACATTGCGGGGTCCCGGGGAGAGCAGTGGGACGGTCCAGATCCGGAAAACTTCAGCAGCGAAACCTTCGAGCTCATCGTCGACACGACCCGAACGATTATTGACGCGGTGAAGCCCGAGCGCACCGTATTCGCTTTGGAGATGATGCCATGGTGTTATCCCGATTCCGCGGATTCCTATCTTGCTCTGATTAAGTCGATTGATCGGAAAGGCTTTGGCGTGCATTTCGATCCGGTCAATATTATCAGCAGTCCCAGAGCTTACTACAACAATGGGGAGATCATCCGGGATTTCATTACCAGGCTGGGCCCCTATATCCGCAACTGTCATGCCAAAGACATTCTGCTGCGGGGCAAGCTGACCGTCCATCTGGACGAAGTCATCCCCGGTCAGGGGATTCTGGATTATCGAACCTTCTTGACGGAGCTCAACAAGCTGGACCCCGATACGTCGCTGATCATCGAGCACCTCTCCACCAATGAAGAATACGCTCAAGCAGCCGAGTATATTTCGGGAATCGCATCCGAGCTCAAGATATCGCTTTAGGAGATATTAGCCGGGCCGTATGGCCTCTCTCCGTGAAAAGACGAAAGTGCAGATTACGTCAGGAAGGGGAGGGAGCAATGAAGCACGAGAAAGAGCTAATCGACTTATTGCTGGCGCACCCGCATCTTATGAGGGATCTTAAGCTTGTTCAATCCTTAAACTTGCCTGATGGATGTATAGCCGCAGGGTATGTAAGGAACTTTGTTTGGGATCATTTTCATCGTAAGGGCCGGATGACGCCATTAAACGATGTCGATATTGTTTATTATGACATCTCCGACCTTCGGGAAGAAACGGATCAACGTTTCGAGCAGCAATTGACTGCACAGCATCACGGATATAATTGGTCGGTGAAAAATCAGGCCAGAATGCACCGAAGAAACAACGAGTTGCCTTATCAATCGGTAGAGGATGCCATGAAGCGCTGGCCGGAAACCGCTACCGCTATCGGAGTCGCGCTCGATCGCGACGACAAGCTAAGAGTTATCGCCCCGCTTGGTCTGGAGGACCTTTTTAGCTTGCGCTTAAGACGAAGTCCGTTTTTTGACGATGACGATTATTACAGAGTTCGGGTGAAAAGTAAAAATTGGCTGGAACTGTGGCCGAAGCTCCGATTAGCAGAGGAATAAGGTATTTGAGGAACACACAGGTTTTCTTATCCACGGAGGAACTATGATTTCTTACCGAATCATGAGCCAAGAGCAAGCCGCAAAGCTCAAGGAGATCGATCGTTCCGAGCACATTGATTTGATTTACGAAATGCGGGACGGAAAGCTGGCCGAAATCTCCGCGAATCATGAATGCCCCAACTGGAATGAGGAATCAGTAACGGAGCTCAAGGAACGATTCCTGCATGAATTAAGGAACGGCGGCTTCGCGATCGGAGCATTTGACGGGGATAGGTTGGTCGGATTCGGCGTGCTTGCCCATAAGTTTCGCGGAAAGCAGCATGATCGGCTTCAAGTTGATCTGATGTACGTATCAAGAAGCCGCAGGAGACGGGGAATCGGAACTCGGATCATGGAGGAATTGAGTGCCGAAGCCCGAAGAAGGGGAGCAAGCTATTTATATATTTCGTCGACGGAAACCCGATCTGCGGTGTCGTTCTATACGAGCGCAGGAAGTCAAATCGCGGATGAGATCGATGAAGAGCTGTTCAACAAAGAACCTCTCGATATTCATATGATTAGAAGGTTATAAGGAGCGCTGTTCGTCGGATTGACGCTGCGCGCCACGGTTGGAAGAGGAGAGGGGGAAATGCCGCCCATGATGCCCATTAAAGCCATCCTGTTCGACTTGGATAACACGCTGCTTGATCGCACGAGAACGTTCGAGAGATTTACGAACGGGTTCATTGAGACTTATTTTGGACATCTTAAGGTCACCCGCGATATCTTCGACAGAATCATCGATCTCGATCAGGACGGCTACAAGGACAAGACGGAATTATTCGCCGAGCTTCTCGAAGAGCTGCCCTGGAAGCTCAGGCCGGAACAGTCCGAATTGCTGGAGTTTTACGGGAGAGAGTACGTCAATCATGCCCTGCTAATGGAGCAGGCGCGAGAGGTCGTCACCGGTCTGCGGGAGAAATATCGGACGGGACTGATCACGAACGGCAGATCGGCGATCCAGCACGGGAAAATCGATCGGCTGGGCATCAGAGAGCTGTTCGACGTCATTCTTGTGTCGGAAGACGAGGGCGTCAAAAAGCCGGACCGAATTCTATTCGACAGAGCCGCGACCAGACTGCAAGTGACACCCGAGCAATGCATCTATATCGGGGATCATCCGGTTAACGATATCGGGGGAGCGGCCAACGCCGGAATGCGGACGATCTGGTTCAAAGTCAACCAGCCATGGAGAGACGAGATTGCCGCCGTACCGCTGCATACGATCACGCACTTATCCGAACTGCCCGGGTTGCTCCAAGCAAAAACGCCTGGAGCGTCCTTAGGACGGTGAACGCGTTTTTGTCGGAGACGATACGGACAATGATAAGGGTGAAACTTATGAATTCTGTATCGTTAAAATAAACGTCAGGACGATCGAAGCCCTGACAAGGAGACAAGGGTTATGGCCTCTCCGATCTTGAATCAAATAGGAGCCGTGTTTATTCCGGTAAGCGGCATCGAGAAGGCTCGCGATTGGTATTGCGAGATTTTAGGCATTCCGGCGGACGGCGAGATTTTATTCGGGCACCTCTACGTTCTTCCAATGCAAGAAATGAATCTGGTCCTGGACAGTAAAAGCTACTCCGAGGATCGCACCTTTAAGACAGCGGCCTTTCATTTTAATACCGAAGATATCGAAGAAGCTTATCGTTATATGGAGCAGAAGAACGTAACCCTCGTAACGGGGATCGAGCATGGGCAATGGTTTAATTTCCAAGATCCCGACGGAAATCTGCTCATGGTTTGCAAATGCTAAAATAACGGATGTCTCCATGATCCGAGCGATCAAGGAGACATCCGCTTCAGGAACGCTGTAGCATACAGTCGACCCGCCGATTCTCGGCTCACGCGGCCGGATCGGTCGATTGCCGCTGCTGCTCGACATGAAGTTCCTCGATGGGATCGACGTCCGCGACTTTATAATATTTCTCGTAAATATGAGGCGGGACGAGCAGGCAGGTAAGCACGAGCGCAAGGCAGAAAGCGAAAAATCCGTACATGCTGATGAAATCCGCAACGAGCTGGCTGCCTTCCGAAGCAAGCTTCGCCACGCTTTCGCCGACAGGGGGAAGATTGGACAGAAACGATATGCTCATAGACGTAACCTCCAATTGGGATGAATCTTTCTGAGTTCTATATTAATGCGCCGTGCTCCGGATTAATGTGATAAATATCACAATGGTGAAATTCACCGGCAAGACGCAATACGACAAGGAGACACCATGGCACTCGAACAGAATGCGATCAAACGCAAGGAAATGTTATTGATTACCGCCGTAGCTCTCGGCATCCTGCTAAACCCGCTGAACACGACGATGATTTCGGTCGCCTTGTCGCGGCTGCAGGAGGATTTTCGGCTGACGTTCGCCGATGTGTCGTGGCTGATTTCCACCTATTATTTGGCCAGCGCGATCGGCCAGCCGCTAATGGGCAAGTGGAGCGATCTGTTCGGGCGCAAAAAAGTATTCATGATCGGGCTGCTGCTCGTCACCGTATCGTCCTGCCTTGCTCCGCTGGCCCCGAGCTTCGGCTGGCTGATCGGATTTCGGATCATCCAGGCTGTGGGCAGCTCGGCTTTGTTTCCGTCGGGCATGGCGATTATCCGCAGCCAGATTAGCGCCAATCAAGCGAAAGCGCTTGGCGTCGTGTCGATCTTCTCCAGCACTTCGGCGGCGTTCGGGCCGTCGATCGGAGGTTTTCTGCTGCATTACGGGGATTGGCCGCTGATCTTTCTGTGCAACTTTCCGTTTATTATCGGTTCCTTCCTGCTCGCGTGGAAAATGTTCCCGAAAGACCCGAAATCGTCCGGAAGCGCGTCAGATATGGACTGGCCGGGAGTCGGGTTGTTTTCGGCGACGATTTTCATGTGGCTGCTGTTCTTCCTGTCGATCGCCGACGGGGCCAGCTTGTGGATGCTTGCGGTCAGCGCGGCGCTCACGTACGCGCTGTATCGATACGAATTCGGCCATAGCAAGCCGTTTATCAACGTTGCTTTCTTAAAGAACAACAAAAACGTGTCCCTGATCTATGTGCAGTTTATTTTAACCAATATGGCGTTTTATTCGATTATGTTCGGCATTCCTTCTTATCTTCAGCGCGTGCAGCTGATGGACGCCCAGAAGGCGGGACTGGTCATGCTGTCGATCGCCGGATTCAGCGTTGTCGTCACGCCGCTCGTCAGCCGCTGGATCGACCGAAGCGGCTCGAGACCGTCGCTGCTCTTCGGAACGATCGCCGTCGTGGCGGGAAGCCTGCTCATGCTGCTTATTCGCGACCAGGCCGGCGTAACGACGATTTTCCTGGTGCTGTGCGTTCTCGGGATCGCCAACGGCTTTAACAATCTGGGCATGCAGACGGCCTTGTACGATTACGTGAAGAAAGCGGAGACCGGCATCGCCTCCGGGCTGTTCATGACGTCCCGGTTTATCGGAACGATTCTTTCTTCCAGCCTGCTGGCGGCGCTCTTCGGCAAAAACATCACCACCCCGCACCTGCACAGCATGGCCTGGGTCTGCGCCGGACTCGGCGTGCTTATGTTCGCGTTGACGGTCAGGATGCCCAAGGCGGATGCGAGTAAAGCCACTCAGTGACAAGGGGGGCTGCTCTCGGCTCCCGGTGCCCTCCGGGAAGGTCGGCGAGGTTACCTTGTCTTCGTTTGCTTATGCTATGATGGGGTTGAACATTATTTGCCTGCAGGGAGATTGTCCGAATGAAGACCAATATTCTGATTGTCGAGGACGAACCGGCGATCGCCGACTTGCTGGCCTACGGGCTGGCGAAGGAAGGCTATGAGACGCGGACGGCGGCCAGCGGCGCGGAAGGACTGCGAGAGATCGACAGGCTCCATCCCGATTTGCTGCTGCTCGATTGGATGCTGCCGGATCAGAGCGGACTGGAAATCTGCAAGAAGGTGACCGCCGCCTACAGCTTTCCGATCGTCATGATCACGGCGAAGTCCGATATCACCGATAAAATTCTCGGCCTCGAATTCGGGGCCGACGACTATATTACGAAGCCGTTCGATCTGCGGGAGGTCGTCGCCCGCATTCGCACGGTGTTCCGCCGAACGTCGCAGGCCGGGCGCGGAGGCCGCGGCGGCAGCGAGACGCTGCGCATCGGTCATCTCGAAATCGTCCCCGGGGAACGGCTCGTGAGGAAGCAAGGAACGGTCGTCGACTTGACGCCCAAGGAATTCGACCTGCTGCTGAAGCTGAGCGGCAGCCGGGGCCGTATCTTTACGAGGGACGAGCTGCTGGAGCTCGTGTGGGGGTACGATTTTGCCGGGGAGACGAGAACGGTCGACAATCACATTCAACGGCTGCGCAAAAAGCTGGACGCGACCGAGCTCATCACGACGATCTTCGGGATCGGCTATAAATTCGAGAAGGAAGCGGAATGAAGCATGAAGCTGGGCCTCCGTTCGATCCGGGCGAAATTTGTCGTCGGTTTCCTGTTGATCTTCGCGATTTCCTTTGCGCTGCTGAACCAGACCGTATCGAGCATTATCCGCACGAGCAACCAAAGCTTGATTACCGACGATTTGATCGGGCTGAAAAAAACGGGAAACGGCTACGTCCGGCAGGCGTTTCTGGTTAATCATTTTTCGAATGACGACGTCTACTTCGAACAGATCGCGGAGGAGATCATCGGCGATCTCTACTACGCGACCTCCAGCGAGGTTGGGGCTTATACGATCGACGGCCGCCTGATCCATGCCTCCGACCCGGCCGTCTTCTCGGGAACGACAGGCGACGATCTGGAGCAGGCGCTTCGCGGCAGCACCGCCTATACGATTTCCTATGACGGCGGCACGGCCGGCGTTCTGTATTCATATCCGGTCGTCATCGACGGCAAAAAGGTCGGGATTCTTCGTTATTCGAAGCCCTACGAGCTGCTGTACGAGCAGTCGGAGCGCATCTTGAACGCAATCTTCTATATCGCGCTGGCCATCTTCGCCGCCGCGTTCCTGTTCTCCTATTTGCTGTCGCGGCATATCTCGATACCGTTGACCAAGCTGGCCGCGGCCTCGAACGAAGTCCGGCAGGGGAACCTGGATGTCCGCCTGACTCTGCGGCGAAGGGATGAGATCGGCCGGCTGGCGGGCGATTTCAACGAGATGATTGGGCAGCTCAAGCGGCAGATCGATACGATCGAGAGCGACCGCAATCGGCTGGCCAAGCTGCACATGCAGAACAAGCATTTCTTCGACAACGTTACCCACGAGCTGAAAACGCCCTTGACCTCGATTATGGGTTACGCGAATCTGATTGCGGAAAACGGCGAAAGCGATCCCGAGTTTTTCCGCAAAGGGATGAATCATATTATGGACGAGAGCCGCCGGCTTCAGCGCATGGTCGTCTCGCTGCTGGAGACGTCGAAGGAACGGGGGCGGCTGGAGGAGACGGGGCGGATCGACGCGGGACAGCTGCTTAAGGATGTGTGCGACGCAATGACCTTCAAAGCGCAGCGCTACGGAAAAAGCATACGCTGCGACGCGGACGGGAGGCTGTACGTCCGCGCGCAGCCGGACAAGCTTCGTCAATTGTTCATCAATCTGATCGACAACGCGATCAAGTACGGCTATGCCGGTACGGCCATCGAGGTGCAGGCGAGCGCCGTCTCCGGGATCGTCGGCATAACGTTCAAGAACGAGAGCGATTCGATCGCCCCCGACCGGCTGGCGAGTCTGTTCGAGCCTTTCCAGGCGGATGACGAACGTTGGCGGGAGCAGGGCAGCGTCGGACTGGGCCTGCATATCGCACGGTCGATCGCGGACGAACTGGGAGGCGGAATCGCGATGACAAGCGCGAACGGGGAAACCTGCGTGACGGTCACGCTTCCGTTCGCGGAACGGGAGGGAGAGTCATGACGGATTCGCGGCGCGGGAGGCGAATCGGCAGAGGGCTGCTGGCGGGCTTATTGGCGGCCGTGACACTGCTGGCGGGCTGCACGGGCGGATTGCGAACCGAGACGATCGTCATTCCGGACGTTCCGGAAGCCGTGCCTCCCTCGGGCAACGAAGCCGGCGACTGGGAGGTCGCGGCGATCTATCGGCTGCCCGCCGCGGACGAACCGGCCGACGGCCTATATCGCTGGACGGCGGCGGACAAGCTGGTGCGGTTAGTGCAGAGCGGCTCGGGGCGCCAAACCGTGGAAGCCTTCGAGGCGCCTTACGGAGAGGCGCAGCGGCTGCTCGAGCTGGATGCGGATTCGTCCGACGTCCGCGCCCTTTCTCCGGACGGCAGCAGGCTGTCCGTCTTCTCCTACGGCGCCGGAAAGCCGTCGGCGGCGCCTTCGCTGACGCTGATCTCGCTGCCGGACGGAGCGAAGAAGGTTTTCCAGCCGCCTGCCGTCGTCTCGCGCTCGGGAGGGGCCAAGCTAATTTGGTCGGACAACAGTCGCTTCCTGTCCTACCTTGCTTTATTGGACCAGGGAGAGCTCGGCATCGGCGTCTACGATGAGGCCGACGAATCGATGCGGACGTATGAATTGGAGGATGCGGATCGCGCCGCCTTTTTTTACTCCGTCAAGCTGTCCGACGATGGAGACGGCGCCTTGATGGTAAAGGAGCAGCAGGGCGAGCCGCCAAGCCTTACGCTGTTTCGCAAGCGGGACGGGAAATTCGTTCAAGCCTACGAGCATCCGATTCATAGCGATGGCAGAGCCGAATGGATCGATTCCGAGCGGATTGTATTTATCGGGACCGACGGAACGCTGTTCCTCTACGATTCGCGCAACGGGGAGCTTTCCGTGCTGCTGGACCGGGCCGCGAACTTCAAGCTGTCGGACGATCGGCGGTTGATCGCTTATTCCACCCGCGACGCGACGATCGAAGTTGCCCGCCTGAGAGGCAACAGCCTCTATTACGGCCAGACGGCCTATCGCGGCCTCGTGGCCGACGAGCTGCTGTGGAGTCCCGATAACGGGGCGCTGCTGGTGCAGGGCCGCAAGCCTTACGAGACCGGCGCCGCACAGGCCGCAAGTCCGGCTCCGGCAGAGGACAGCGGGAACAGGGACGTCAGGCGCGGAGAAGTCGCCCAGTGGATTGTCCTCGATTTTGCCCCTTGATCCGATCAGCAAACCTGAACGCCTCTCCGACCAGCGGAGGGGTGTTTTTTTGGCGACGACAGCAAGTATAAAATTCGCATCCCTATCCGAATCGTCTCCGACAAAAGCGCATTCTCTGTTTTTATGGACCCGAACTCTTTTTTCTTGTGACAATTTGTTTGCAACTCCTCCAAGCTTTGAAGACATCGCTGAATTACAGTGGAGAAGCGCGATCCAGGGCAAGGAGAGGAAGGAGATTCGCAATGAGAAAAACAATCGGCGCGATAAACGGCTTGCTGCTTGCGGCGGCGCTCGCCGCGTGCAGCTCGGGGAACGGGGCGGTTCCGCCGACAGGTTCTCCAGTGGTGGAGCAACCCGGCACGGGAAGCGCAAGCGAAGGCAGCGGTGGAGGCGCTCCGAGCGATCCGCCCGGGAAAACGGAGGACGACAGCCCCAAAAAGATCGTCTTCTCGACGTTCTGGCCGGACAACAAATTTAAGGAAGCCAAGCAAAAATACGAGGCGCTGCATCCGAACGTCGAGATTGTGCTGAGCGATGTCGAGACGAACAATGAAAACACGGACGCGGAGCTGGAGAAGTACGCGACGAAGACGAACGCGGCCTTGCTTGCGGGCAGCGGTCCGGACCTGATGGAAATGGACAAGCTGCCGATCGAGCAATACGTCAAGCTTGGGCTGCTGGCAGATCTGAACGAACTGATCGACCGGGATAACGAGTTTAGGCGCGAGGATTATTTCAGTAACATTTTGGACAACGCCACAATCGGCGGCGGGCTCTACGGAATGCCGCTCGGCTTTTTCCTGCTCGGCTTCGCCGGAGACGCGGACGCGATTGGCAAAGCCGGAGTGGAGATTGACGACCGCACCTGGTCCTGGGAGGATTTCGCCGAGATCGGCGCCCGGCTGAAGCAGGACGGCGCATACGCCAACGTCATCGCCGCGACGCCGGCCAGCTTGCTGACCATGATGGTGTCGGATCATTACGAAAGCTTCGTCGACGTCCAAAATCGCCAGGCCGATTTTCAATCCCCGGCCTTTACGGATATGATGCGGCAGGTGAAGCAGATGGCGGACGATGGAATTATCGGAGCGGGGCGGCCGTACTTCTATGCGGCGCAGATTAACTCCGCCGGCGACTATGTGACAACGCTCAGAGAGTTTTTGTCTCCCAATATGCAGCTATATGCCAAGCCGCACGCGAAGATCACGCCGGCCGGCGGTTATTTTCGCTCGTACCGTACGATCGGGCTCAATGCCAAATCGGCAGTGAAGGAGGAAGCCTGGGATTTCATCAAGTTTATGATGTCCGAGGAGCTGGCGTATTCTCCGCTCTCGGCCGGTTTTCCGATCAACAAAGCCGTGTACGCCAAAGGGATCGAAGAGCTGAAGCAGGCGGGAGAGGTGAAGGGGCATGCGGAGGGCCCGCTGCACGGCGCCTCGGTCCAGGTGGACGACGCGCAGCTGGCAAAGCTGACGGATTACGTGAACGGCGCGATCCATCCCGTCGCTTACCAATCCGGCAAAATCGAGGAGCTCGTCAACGAGGAGTCGCAGGCGTTCTTCGGCGGACAGAAAACCGCGGAGGCGGTCGCCAAGCTCATTCAGAACAAGGCGACGACGTATCTCAATGAATAAGCGGCGTCTGCGGCGCCTGCTGCCCGGCGATACCGCCGCGGCGCTGCTGTTCCTCGCTCCAAGCCTGGCGGGCTTCGGCCTCTTCTATATCGCTCCGTTCTTGATGAGCCTTTACGAATCGTTCACCGACAGGGCGCTGGGCGGCGCCTTTGTCGGCCTGGACAACTACAGGGAGGTGCTGGCCAGCGCCTCCTTTCGCCAAGCGGCGGGCAATACGCTGCTGTTTACGGGCGTGGGCGTGCCGCTTCTTGTGGCAAGCTCGCTCGGTCTGGCGCTGCTGCTGAACCGCCCTTTGAGATTCCGCGACGGGCTCCGGTCCGCCTTTGTGATGCCGCTGGTCGTTCCCGTCGCCTCGGTCGTCGCGGTGTGGCAAATTTTCACCGATTGGAACGGGACGTTAAACGCCTGGCTCAGCCATTTCGGCAAAGGGAGGATCGACTGGCTGCAATCGGACGGCTCGCTCGGGGTCATTGCGTTAATGTACCTGTGGAAAAACGTCGGCTACAACATGATCCTGTTTCTGGCGGGCCTGCAGTCGATTCCGAAGGATTATTACGAGACGGCGCGGATCGAAGGCGCGGGAGCGGTACGCCAATTGTTTCATATTACGCTCGTGTACTTGACGCCCACGATGTTCTTCGTCGTGCTGATCTCGACCATCAATTCGTTTAAGGTGTTCCGGGAAACGTACCTGCTCGCTGGGGATTATCCGTACGACCGGCTTTATATGCTCCAGCATTACATGAACAATATGTTCGTTACGCTGGAGCTTCGGAAGCTGACCGCGGCGGCGATCCTGATGGCCGGCTGCATCCTCGTTCTCGTGTCGGCTCTGTCGGGCATGGAGCGGCGCTTTCGGGAGGATATCGGATGATCAAGCAACGAGCAAGAGCGAGGCGTATCGGTGTGGCACGGCTGTTTCTTACGCTGTGGCTTGGCCTTGCGGCGCTGGCGATGCTGACGCCCATCGTGCTGACGGCGACGAACTCTCTGATGACGCAGCGCGAGATCGGATTCAACTACGGCCTGCTCGGAGCGATAACGGACGGCTCCGCGGAAGGGAAGCCGGCTTTCGTTAACCTCAAGCTGCTCCCGGATTGGCTGTCTCTGCATTCTTACGCGCAGGTGCTGATTTTGGCGCCCAAGTTTTTGCAGATGTTCTGGAACTCCGCGGCGTTGGCGGCGCCGATTGTCGCGGGGCAGACGGGCGTTGCCGCGCTGGCCGCCTATGCGCTGGCGAAGCTTCGTTTCCCCGGCAGGGACAAGCTGTTCGCGGTTTATCTGATGACGATGCTGATGCCTTTTCAGGTGACGCTGGTGCCCAACTACATGGTGGCGAACGCTCTGGGGCTGATGGACACCGAGGCGGCCGTGATTTTGCCCGGCGTATTCGGTGCGTTCGGCGTATTCCTGCTGCGCCAGTTTATGAGCCATATTCCTTCGGCGTATCTCGAAGCGGCGAGAATCGACGGCGCGGGCCAGTGGACTTCGTTCCGGCGGATCGTTCTGCCTCTGGCCAAGCCCGGGCTGGCCGCCCTGATCGTGCTGCTGTTCGCCGACTATTGGAATATGATCGAGCAGCCGCTGATCTTCCTGCAGGACGCCGCCAAGCAGCCGTTGTCCCTCTACTTGGCCTATATCGAGCGGGATTCGCTCGGGATCGGGTTTGCCGCCTCCGTGCTGTACATGACGCCGATGCTGCTGCTGTTTCTATATGCGGAGTCTTATTTTGTCGAAGGCGTGCAATTGTCCGGAATAAAAGGCTAGTCGATACGGGAGGGAATAGGTGTGCAATTGGAAGAAGCGGCGGCGAGCTCGAGGAAAAAACGTTTGCGCGCGGCCGCCGGCATATTCGCGGCCGTTATGGTCATTCTGACGCTTGCCGGCAACACGCTGCAGGCGATGACGATGCCCAAAATTTACACTGCGGAGGCGTCCAGAGGAGAATTGGTTCATCTCTATCAGGGCGTGGCGACGGTGCTTCCGGCCGAGGTGCGGGACGTGGTTCACCCGAGCGGTTGGACGGCGGTCAAAGTGCTCGTCACGGAAGGCGAGCGCGTGCATAAGGGGCAGAAGCTGGCGGAGTACGACGATTCCGCGGCGACGGCCCAACTGGAAGAGAGCTATTCCGCACTGGCCAAGCTGCAGCTGTCCATGAAAGGGCTCGAGCTCGCCTACAAGCTGGCTTATCAGGGAGAGGACGAGACGGCGAAGCTGCAGGCCAAGCTGGCCATCGACATGGCCAAGCTGGATCTCGCCGACCAGGAGCGGCGCATCGGATTGTTGGAGAAGGAAACCAAGGAGCGCCGATATTTGCTCGCTCCGTTCGACGGACTTGTTTTGTCGGTCGGCGCGCAGGAGGGGCTGGCGGGAGGCTCCGGCTCGCCGGACTTTCGGGTGACGGATGCGTCCAAGGGCTTTGTGGCGGAGTTGGCCGTTCCGGCATCCGTCGCCGTCCTGCTCGAGGAAGGCGAGACGATCGGGTTAAGCTTAAGCGGCGGAGACCGCCGGGAGATTGCGGGGCGAGTGGCCGAAGCGCCGCCCGTCTATTCGGGGAATGCGGGCGGCTCCGACGAGGAGAACCCGGTGACCGTAAAGCTGCTGCTGAACGATAAGACGCTGCGGGGAGGAGAGCGGGTCGACGCGAGCATCCGGAAGTCGAAGCAGGCGGAAAGCCTCCTGATTCCCAAGGAAGCCGTGCGCCAAGACATGGAAGGCGCGTTCGTGTATACGCTGGAAGAGAAGCCCGGTCCGTTCGGCAATGCCTACTATGCCGTCCGCACAGCCGTTGTCATCGCGGATTCCAATGCAACGACGGCCGCCGTAAGCTCGGGATTATTCGAGCGGCAGCAGCTAATCGTCGCCGGCAGCGAGCCCATTATGGACGGCATGCGGGTGAGATTCTAAATACCCGTGGCGATATAAGGCTGTTCCGTAAATCATTAGAGGGTCAACTATATAAAATGATCGAAATGTCCCCTAAGCAAGGTCGTACATGATGATCGATGAAAAAGAAGAAGCATCTATCTCCTGGAGACTGCCTCATACGGTCCTGAAATTACCGATTAACGGGTTAACCCTTTCAGATTTCAGGATCGTATAGCATCGGAAGGAGATAGATGCGACTTGCATCCTTCCATCGATCATCTTTCTGTACGACTTTCTGCATTTACGGGACAGTCTCCATTTTCACGAAACGCGAAATGTTCCGAAATATTGGAGAAGTCGCCGTTAATATTGACCCTGCCGCCGAATCGGGGTACACTCTTTCCAATATTTATAATTATGGAGGCCTGTGTATGTCTGGACAATCTGTCGACGATCGGCTGGCGGCGATGGGCATTAAACTCCCCGCGGCCAGCCAGCCGGCGGCGAAATACGCCAATTACGTTATTGTGAACGACCTGCTGTTTGTATCGGGCAAAGGACCGTCCGGCAATCCGAGAGGAAAGCTGGGCACCGACTATACGACGGAGGAAGGCTACGCCTTTGCCAGAGAGACGGGCATCGAAGTGCTGGCCGTATTGCAATCGGCTTTAGGATCGCTGGATAAGGTAAAGAGGGCGGTAAAGGTACAGGGTTTCGTTAACGCAAGCGAAGCATTCGAGGAGCATCACAAGGTGCTTAACGGTTTTTCGGATTTGCTGCTGGAGGTATTCGGAGACCAGGGAGTGCACGCCCGGTCCGTATTCGGCGCAGTTTCTGTAAGGGACAACCTCCCAATCATCGTGGATTCGATATTCCAGGTCGAGGTGTGACGGAAACGGAGCTTGATTGGAAGGGCGGCAGAGATGTTCAAGTCCGGCGGGATGGGAAACGCCAAGGCTGAAGTCGATTTCCCCGCTGAAAATGGAACGAATAAATAGGAAGGTTAGGGGATCATGGCATGGTGACCGTTACGACAAAAGTCGAGATCGACGCGCCGATCCGGCATTGCTTCGACCTGGCCCGGGACATCGGCATCCATACGCAGACCGTATGGAAGCATACGAAGGAGAAGGCGATTCGCGGCGTGACGAGCGGGCCGATCGGACAGGGGCAGACGGTTACGTTCGAAGCGACGCATTTTGGGGTAAGACAGCGCCTCACCTCGTTAATTACGGAGTATCGCGAGCCGTATCTGTTCGTGGACGAGATGCAGAAGGGCGCGTTCAAGAAGCTCAGGCACGTCCATGAATTCGAAGAGATAGACGGCAAGACCGTCATGACGGATACGTTAAGCTTCGAAGCGCCGTTGGGGATCATCGGAAGAGGAGTCGAGAGGCTCGTTCTTAAGGAATACATGAGAAAATTTTTGGAGCATCGCAACAACGAGCTGAAGAAGCTGGCCGAGCAAACGAAGAGCGGCGCGAAAGCCGAACAAAGCGACGGAAAGCGGTGAGCGGATGCCTATACGCGTTTTACGAGAGTCGGACGCCGAGGCTTATCGGCAATTGCGGCTGGCCGGGCTGCGGACGAATCCGGAAGCTTTCGGCTCCACCTACGAGTCGGAGGCGCAAATGCCTCTGGAGACGATGAGGAGCAGAATTGTGCCCGCCAAGGACAAGTTTGTATTAGGAGCGTTTCGGGAGGACGGTTCCTTGTCGGGAATCGTAACGTTCGTGCGCGAAAGCGGAATTAAAACCGCCCACAAAGGAAACCTATACGGAATGTACGTGGCGCCCGACGCGCGGGGACAAGGAACGGGCAGAAGCCTTCTGCTCGAATCGATCCGAAGAGCAAGCGCCTGTGAGGGCTTGGAGCAGATCAATCTGGCCGTCGTATCGGATAATAGGCCCGCCAAGGAGCTATACCGCTCTCTCGGCTTCGAGACCTACGGCGTGGAGAAGCGCGCGCTTAAGCATAACGGACAATATTACGACGAGGACTTCATGGTGCTCAGGCTCGTGAAGAACGATCGCGGGTCCCCGATCCCGAACGACGGCCAATTGGATGGGGGCAAAAAAGAATAAATGGCGGGTTACATCCCGATTCGGTTCATTATAATGGGGGTATAAGCTGGATAACCAATAAGGCCTTTTATTATCCTTCGTCGGGCAGGTGATGAACATGGAATGGCTGATGGGCATTGTCATTGTCGTGATGGTAGCGGGTTTGGTCGCGACGCTGATCATTGGTCAATCGAAGAGCAACAAGGACACGGACCCCCGATACACGCAAAATACGGGCAAAAAGTGGCTCCGTCTCGGCGGAATTTACGTGCTCGGCATCGTTGCGGTCGTCATTATCGTGATGGCTTTGAACGATTGAACCGCCTCGAAGACGGGGCAGCACGACAAACCATTTGACACCGAAGCAGGCTTCCCCTACGATGTTCGTATCGAAACGATTGCGGCTGCTTAAGCCGCAAGGACTGGGGGGAAGCGGGATGAGCGCTGCCCGCGGAAGCAAGCGGAACCGCACGATTAAGGCGATATTGAACGCGCTGTCGATGTCTTCGGACCCATCGGCCGGTCTCGTCGTGCAATTGAAAGCGGTAAAGAGAAGGTCGGGACACGCAAGGCAAGAAGACAAGCCGCGCGAATTAAACGAATACGCGATGTACGTCGTCCGTCCCTCGCAAGAAGGCGTGCAACTATGGATCAACGGGAACAAAAAGACGCTTGGTGGTCTATCCGCCATCGTGTGCGAACCGGGAGACGAAACGAGGTTCGAAACGGCGGGGAGCGAGGAATCGCCGTTGTGGGAGTTCCGGTTCGAGATGAATTGGGAATCGTCGTCTGCTGCCGCGGAGGAAGATTCCCCCGACATTGCCGATCGGCTGATTGTACCTTTGACGGATTATCGGATGGAGCGTCTTTGCCGAACGGCGGAAGCATGCTGGAACGGAGACGCGTTGGAGCGGCTTCGTTGCCAGTCGCTGTTTCTGGAGATGCTGTACGGCTTGTTTCGGCAAGCGCGCGAGACTTCCAGGCAGAATACGCATTCTGCCGTTTTTGCGACCAAAGAATACATGGACCGGCACTTCCGGGAGAAGCTGACCATCGAGCAATTGGCGAACATGACCGGCACAAGCCAGGGCTATTTTATGCAAATGTTCAAGACGACATACGGCTGCAGTCCGATAGAATACATTGCGCAATGTCGAATAGACGAAGCGCGCCGCTTGCTGAGACGGATGCCGGAAATGCCGCTTCGCGAAGTGGCCGGATCGGTCGGCTATGACGACGAAGGCTATTTCAGCCGCAGATTCAGGCAGAAGCTCGGCGTTTCTCCGAACGCCTACCGCAAATGCGGCGGCTTCAAAGCGGTGGCGATGGATTACCATACGATCGGACATCTGCTTGCGCTGCAGATGATTCCAAGCGCCGCGAGGCTGGACCCGAAATATGTCCGGGAATACTACGAGCGCTATCACGGGGATGTGGAGCTTCATCTGGATCGCCTCAAGGACGACGAATCGGTCCGCAGAATGCTAATCGAGCATCGGCCGGACCTGATCGTCGTCCGCGACAATACGGCTCCGGATACCGTCGCGGAACTGAGACGGCTGGCCTCGGTGCTGGTGCTTCCCTGGAACCCGTCGGTGCAATGGCGCGAACTGTTCCGGCTGACCGCTGCTTGC
The DNA here is from genome assembly GCF_042431195.1 of Cohnella cellulosilytica. Classification (NCBI taxonomy): domain Bacteria; kingdom Bacillati; phylum Bacillota; class Bacilli; order Caryophanales; family Paenibacillaceae; genus Cohnella; species Cohnella cellulosilytica. The sequence goes on along the minus strand of NZ_JBHMDN010000038.1, from coordinate 37,083 downwards.
CTTCATCAGGAAACGCAAGCGGAGCGATGGCTTCTGCAATACGATCGTCAGGCCGAGTCGGTTCGGCGACGAATTCCGATAACGGTGAGGCGCGATACTCTTGCGATTCTGGCAGTGAACGAGACGGGAATCTTTATCGTCGGCAATCGGCACGTAGGGGCCGTGCTATATCAGGATCTCGGCCTGACGCCGGCCGATTTGCCGTCCGAGCCTATGCGGAAGGTGGACCCGGAGCAATTGGAGACGATGGAGGCTGACCGTCTTATGCTTCTTGTCGATAACGGTCCCGCCGCGCGGAGAATGATGGACGACCTTGTGCGGCGTCCGGCCTGGAACGGCCTTCGCGCCGTACGCAATCGCAAGGTTCACCTCGTTGACCGGGGCTTGTGGTTCGAGTATACGCCTCATGCCCATTACTGGAGCTTGAGCGCCGCTGCGCGGCTCTTCGGTTAAGGATCGTCCTATTTATTCGTGAGGATCGTCCATAGCCTCCGTTCTTCCCGATCTCTATAATTGAGAATGATAATCATTATAGAGATGGAGGAGCAACATGAAAAGACGGAATAGGATAACTTGGATGAGCTTGATCATACTGGGGGGCATGCTGGGACTGGCCGCTTGCGGTGACGGAAAGAATGCCGATCCCGGGGCTGCCGCGCCATCCGATACGCCGCCGGCAAGCGCGGCGGCGCCAAGTACGGAGGAGCAGACTTCCCCAGTGCCGGAGGAACGGATCTTCACGGACGATTTCGGCCAAGAGGTTAAGCTGATCGGCACTCCGAAGCGCGTATTGGCCGTTTACTTGGAAGATCCGCTTGTCTCGCTCGGGGTGAAGCCGCTGCTCAAGTTCGATTTCGGCGGATCGGGGAGCCCTCCTTATTTGCAGGAGTATTTGGCCGACGTTCCGCCTGCCGGCACGGCCGAATTGGCATTGACGCCGGAGCAGGCGCTGGCGGCCGAGCCGGATGTCATTATTGCGCATTCGTTGGTGACCTCCGCCGAAATGCTCGATACGTTGGCCAAGATTGCGCCTACTTACGGGATCGATGCCGACAAAAGTGACTGGCGGACGATTCTGCTCAAGGTGGGCGAGCTGCTGAACCTGTCGGACAAGGCGGAGCAGGTGCTGAAGGAGTACGACGAGCGGGTCGCCGCCGCCAAGGAACAGCTGAAGCAGGCGGTCGGGGACGAAACGTTCGCCGTTCTGCGTCTTACCGGCAAGGAGTACAGATTGTACGGAGCGGGCGAGCTGGACCCGTTTAACGGGCAATTCCTGTTTGAAAATTTGGGGTTAAAGCCATCCAAGCTCGTGCAGGAAGTGCCGCAAGGGGGCGGATGGGCGCTGTCTATGGAGAAGCTCCCCGAGCTGGATGCGGATCATCTGATTCTGGTGACCAACGAAGCGGGCAAAGCCCAGGCTCAGGAAATGATGAACAGCAGCATCTGGCAAGATCTCCCGGCTGTGCGCAAACAGCAGGTTTACGAGGTCGATCCGCTGGTATGGCTGTCCCTCGGGAATATGGCAAACAAGGCTAAAATCGACGATCTGCTTGCGCGCGTTGCCAAGTGATCGGCCTGCAGGTCCGCACGGAGGAGGCGCGAGCATGAGCACGGATTCGGAATTGTACGATCTTACGATTATCGGCGGCGGTCCCGCCGGCATGTATTCGGCGTTTTACAGCGGCATGAGGGACATGAAGACGAAGCTGATCGAAGCCAGACACGAATTGGGCGGTTTCCTGCATACGTATCCCGAGAAAATGATCTGGGATGTCGGCGGCATCCCGCCGATTAGATGCAATCGGTTGATCGAACAGATGGCGGAGCAGGCGCTTGTCTTCGAACCGACCGTCGTGTTTAACCAGAAGATCGTCGGATTGACCAAGCGGGCGGACGGCACGTTTTTGCTGGAGGCGGCCGGCGGAGAGCGTCACTATACGCGCACAGTGATCGTTGCGGTCGGCCGCGGCGTAGCGAGTTTGCAGAAGCTCGAGATCGAAGGCGCAGAGAAGTTCGAGATTGCCAACCTGCACTACACGGTCCAGGACTTGAGCCGCTTCCGCGGGCGAAGGGTTCTCGTCTCCGGCGGAGGAAATTCGGCCGTGGATTGGGCGAACGAGCTGGCGGAGGTGGCCGAGCGGGTAACGGTCGTGCACCGGCGAACGGAGTTTGGCGGCATGGAGAGACCTGTCGCGGAGATGAAACGAGCAGCGGACGTCCGTACGCCCTACGTCCTGGAACGGCTTCACGGGGATGGCGATTCCATCCGCCACGTGACGATCAGGCAGGTGGAGACGGGCGAGGAGGAGCGGCTCGAGGTCGACGAGGTGGTCGTGAATCATGGTTTTGACCGGGATTACGGTTCGCTGAGGGAATGGGGTCTGGCGATCGGCGAATGGGGACTGCAGCTCGGCAGCCAGGCGGAGACGAACATCCCCGGCGTGTTTGCGGCGGGCGATTGCGCGACGTATGGCGGCAAGGTGCGGCTCATCGCCGGAGCGTTCGTCGACGCCGTGCTGGCGGTGAACGGCGCCAAGCTCCATCTGGATCCGTCCGCGGCCGGAATGGCGTACGTGTCCTCGCATAACGATGCATTCAAAGAGAGAAACAAGCGGATAAACCGTCCGCCTTCGGCGAACTCGCCGATTTCGTCCGAACGCGCCTAAAGAAAATTCGCTGCGAAAAGAGCTTGTCCTTAAGCGCCGACGAGGCGGGCGGGACAAGCTCTTTTACGTCCGTCAACCGCCGATCGCCGCCCGCAGCGCTTCGGCGAATTTGGCGACCCCCGCCGGAATGTCCTCCGTCCTGGCTCTGGCGAACGTAAACCGGACGAAGCCCGAATCCGAGCCGTAGACGCTGCCCGGCACGAACACGACGCCTCTGCGGATTCCTTCCTCCAGCAGCCTGCCGTCGTGAATTTCGGGAACGAGCTTGCACCAGAGATGCAGCCCGCCGCTCGGAACCGCGAAGCGGATCAGATCGGGCAGCTCCTTGTTCAGCGCTTCGACCAGCAGGTCCCGCTTGAACAACAGCTGCATGCGCAGCCGCTTCAGGTGGGGGGCGAAATAAGACGAGCTCAGAAATTGCGCGGCCACTTGCTGCGGAATGACGCTGAGTCCGAAATCCATCTGCTGTCTCGCGTCCGCCAGCCTTTCCGCGATCTCGCGGGGGGCGACCATCCAGCCGATCCGCAAGCCGGAAGCGGCGATTTTGGAGAAGGAGCCGATATACAGCACGGAGCCGATCTCGTCCATCGATTTCAGAGGCGACGGCGGCGTCCCTTCATAGGCGGTCAGGCTGAACGGATCGTCTTCCACGATCGGCAGCGCCAATTCGCTCGCCGCCTCCAAGAGCTGCTTCCGCCTCTCGGCGGCCAGCACGGTTCCCGTCGGATTATGAAAATTCGGGTTCGTGAACACCATTTTGATCCGATGCTTCTTGTACAAGGCGCGGACGTCCTCGGGATGAACGCCGTAGGGGTCGACCGGAAGCCGGAACAGCCGCAAGCCGGCCGATTGAAACATCGGCAGGGAGTAGCAGTAAGATGGATCCTCGATGGCGACGGCGTCTCCGGGGGACAGCAAGCATTGCGTAATCAGATACAGCGACTGCTGGGAGCCGGAAGTGACGAGGATCGAGGCTTCGGTCGCGCGAATGTTCCGATGCTCGGCCAGATAAGAGACCAGAGCCTGCCGCAGCGGGATATAGCCTTGCGGATTGTCGTACCCCAGGTACGAGGTGTAGCGGTGCTCGCTCATCAGCGCGGCGATCTCGTTGATCGGCGCCAGATCCGCCGCCAGCTCTCCGCTGGCAAAGTCGATCAGGGACGGATCGCGGGTCAGCGCCTCGCGAATTTTGCGCATAAAGGGCAGATTGGGCAGAAATTGGCCGCCCTGCGCATAGCGTTTCCAGTTCGGCGTATGCTTGGGCGCAATTTCCCATTTGGTCGTGCTGACGCGGGTTCCGCTGCCCGTCCGTCTTTCGACGATTCCGGTCGCCCGCAGCTCGTCGAAAGCCATAATGACCGTGCTTCGGTTAACGCCCAGCTCGGCCGCCAGCTTGCGCTCGGAGGGCAGCAAGCTGCCCGGCGGAAATTCGCCGTAGGCAATTCGCTGTTCGATATGGTCGGCGATTTGTTCGTATAGAGGCTGCCGGCTGTGCCGGTCCGGTTTCCACATAAGTCCGTCTCCTATCGTGCAATCAAACCTAGAGCGGGTTTGCAGACACGCCCTAACGCTCTTATCATACCATTGTTTGCATGAAAATAAGATGCCCGCATTCGCGGCCGCCCGACGATTCCGCGGCGATTCGTTAAACTTGGAGGGGGAAAAAGAGCGGGGAAGTGGATGGTCTGTTTGCGCTTCGAATTTGATAGGATAGGGGGCAAAGCCGCAAAATCGAAAAGGAGAGATCATACGCTATGAGCAATCGCGAGGTCAAGGTTGCCGTCGTTCAAGCCGCGCCCGCGCTGTTCGACAAGTCGTCCGCCATGGATGCCATCGAGAGCCTGACGAGGAAGGCGGCGGCGCAGGAAGCCAAGCTGGTCGTTTTCCCCGAAGTCTTCCTGCCCGGATATCCCAGGGGCTTCGGATTCGGCGCCCGCGTCGGCAGCCGGACGGAGGAGGGGAGGCGGCTCTGGCAGCGGTATTGGGAAAGCTCGATCGACGTTCCCGGCGAAGAGACGGACAGGCTGGGAGAGCTGGCCAAGGAGCTCGGCGTCTACCTCGTTGTCGGAGCGGTGGAGCGGGACCGGGAGTTCAGCCGGGGCACCCTGTACAACTCGATCCTCTATATCGGTCCCGACGGCGAGCTGCTGGGCAAGCATCGCAAGCTCGTGCCTACCGGCTCCGAGCGCCTTCTGTGGGGGCAAGGCGACGGCAGCACGCTTACCGTCATCGATACGCCCTTCGGCCGAATCGGCGGATTGATCTGTTGGGAAAACTACATGCCGCTCGCCCGTGCGGCCATCTACGCCCAGGGAGTCGACATCTACGTAGCTCCCACGGCGGACGCGCGCGATTCCTGGCAGTCGACGATCCGCCATATCGCCTGCGAAGGCCGCTGCTATGTGCTTTCCAGCAACCAGTACGCGACGAAAGCCTCTTATCCCGACGATATCGCACGGCACGAGGACCTGCTTAAGGATGGGGAAGTGCTGAGCAGGGGCGGCAGCGCCATCGTCGATCCGCTCGGCGACTACGTTGCGGAGCCGTTATACGGACAGGAAGGGCTGCTGCTCGCCACGCTGGATCTGTCCAAAGTCGTGCAAAGCCGATTCGATTTCGACGTCGTCGGCCATTACAGCCGTCCGGACGTCTTCCAACTGATCGTGAACGATGCGAAGCAAGAAATCGTACGTAAGGCCTCCGACAAGCTTTCTTAAAGAATTCGGTTTACGACAATTCGATCGGAAAACGGGTAGAGCGCAGAGAGGGACGACCGGCGTGCCTGCCGTCGTCCCTCTTTTTGCGCGATGCGCGCGGCTGTTATTTGGCTACCTCTGCAAGATGAACGTCGATCCCGGTTTCGGAAATCTCCTTCAACAGAGCCGAATCGACGTTGTCGTCCGTGACCAGCGCATCGATGTCGGAGGGCGGCGCGAATTGCACAAACGAGTTTTTGCCGATTTTGCTGCTGTCGCACAAGACGATGACTTGAGTCGCGATCTGCACCATCGTTTTTTTGATCTCCGCCTGGTTGATGTCGGGCGTCGTGCAGCCCTTCTCGGCGCTGAAGGCGTTCGTGCCCAGGAACACCTTGTCCACGTTCAGCTCGGAGAGCAGCTTGACGGCGAACGGACCGACCGTGCAATGGAAGTTTCTGCGCAGGGTGCCGCCGATAATGACGACGTTGACGCCCTCGAACTTCTCCAGAACGGAGGCAATCTCGATATCGTTGACGATAACCGTGACATTTTTTTTGTGGAGCAGCCTTTTGGCCATTTCCAGCGTGGTCGTGCCGGTATCGAGAACGATAATATCTCCTTCCTCGACCCATTCGACGGCTTTTCTCGCAATGGCTTCTTTCGCGGGGACGAGCTCCACGTTTTTACTGTTGCTGTCCATTTCGAATCCGACCCGGATGGCGCTGCTCGGAATGGCGCCGCCATGGGTTCTCTTGATCAAGCCGGCCGCCTCGAGATCGCGCAGGTCGTTGCGGATCGTAGCCGGAGACATTTTGAAATAGTCGATCAGCTCGGGAACGAGCACCTTCTTTCGTTCGTTAACCAGCTTAACGATCGCTTCCTTCCTTTCTTCGGCAAATAAAATATCCGTCGCATTCTCGTTCATTCTCCTACCGCTCCCTGTCCCTAACCATGTTGTTTTAATCATATCATTTATTATCAATTGCGCACAATATGAAGCGAAACGAGTCGAAAGGGTTGTTTTTGCTTATTTTTCTATCTCGTCGTTCGGCCGTTCTTCAAATAAAAGCGCTTTATTTCTATTGACAAGGCCCTAATTGTTAAAATATGATTGTAAAAGATAATAAATAATAACAAAAAGAAATGAGGAGCATGGGGATGAACAACCGGAAAGTCGGCGTGTGCGTCATCGGTTCCGGGAGAGCCGGCATGATTCACGCCCGGAATTTCCGCAGCAGCGTGCCTTACGCCAAGCTGGTCGCGGTAGCGGACCCTCATGAGCAGACAGCTCGGGAAGCGGCGCGGGAACTCGAGCTGGACCATGGGTATACCGATTACAGGCAGGCGTTGATGAACGATGCCGTCGATGCCGTCGTCGTCGTAACGCCGACCGTGTATCACAAAGAGATTGTCGTAGCGGCTGCGCGGGCGGGGAAGCATGTGCTGTGCGAGAAGCCGATGGCGATGAACCCGGAAGAATGCGAGGAGATGATTCAGGCCTGCGCCGAGGCAGGGGTGAAGCTGCAGGTCGCTTTCATGCGCCGCTTCGACGAGAGCTTCCTCGAAGCGAAACGTCAAGTGGAGGAAGGCATGATCGGGGACGTTGTGCTGGTGAAGTCGTTGACGAGAGGGCCGAGCACGCCGCAGCCGTGGATGTACGATCTGAAGATGAGCAACGGACCGTTGGCGGAAGTGAACAGTCACGATATCGACACGCTCAGATGGTTCCTCGGTTCGGAGTTTTCCTCGGTATACGCCATAGGCGGCAACTACAGAAACAAGGACGTCGCGGACCGGTATCCCGATTTTTACGACAACGTCGTCCTGACGGGGAGCGCGCGCAACGGCAAGCTGGGCGTCATCGACGGGGCCGTGTCGGTAGGGTACGGCTACGACGCCCGGGTCGAGATTCTCGGAACGGAAGGCGTTATTTTTATCGGACAGACGCATGAGAAGACGCTCGTAACCGCGAACGGCGGCAAGCAGCTGACGCGGCCGTTCATGAACAGCTGGAGATCGCTGTATAAGGATGCCTACTTGGCGGAGGATACGCATTTTATCGCGTGCATTCTCGAGGATCGTCAGCCGAGGGTGGGCGGAATCGACGGGAAAATGGCCGCGGCGGTCGTCCATGCGGGGAACGCCTCCCTGGCTCGGAAAGCGATTGTGCAGCTGGAATAAGCAGAACAGCGAAGGGGAGTGCGGGAAAATGCGGGCGGCGCGAATGTACGGCGTGAACGATGTGCAGCTGGTTGAAGTGCCCAAGCCGATCATCGGAGACGACGAATTGTTGGTGAAGGTCAGAAGCGCCGGAATTTGCGGCACGGATCTGCGGATGATCCGCGGCGGCTTCGCCGGAATCGGCGCGGAGACGCCAAGGACGCTGGGACACGAGATCGGCGGCGTCATCGCGGAGGTCGGGAGCAGGGTGGCGCATTACCGGGTTGGCATGCGCGTAGGCGTCGCGCCGAATATGGGCTGCGGCATCTGCGACCGCTGCGTCCGGGGCGACCAGCATCTGTGCGGCGAGTACGAAGCGCTCGGCGTCCAGATGGACGGAGGCTTCGCGGAGTATGTGAGAATTCCCGCGAAAGCGGTCGCCTTCGGCAATGTGGTCGAATTGGCCGATCGGGTGTCCTTCGACGAAGCGGCGATCAACGAGCCTTTATCGTGCGTGTATAACGGAATTTTGCAATGTCCGATCGCGGCGGGGGACGACGTGCTGATTATCGGCGCGGGCCCGATCGGGCTGATGTACGCGCAGTTGGCCAAGATGTCCGGGGCCGGGCGCGTAATGGTCGCGAATCGTTCTCCGGAACGGTTGCGCTTGTGCAGGGAAATCGACGACGCCTTCCTGCCCCTGGAAGCGGACACGCTTCGCGAACGCGTCATGGAGCTGACCGGAGGCAGAGGAGCGGACGTGTGCGTGACCGCCAATTCGTCCCCGGAGACGCAGCAGACGGCGATCGAGCTGGCGGCCATGCACGGGAAGATCAATTTCTTCGGCGGTCTGCCCAAGGATCGTCAAGTCGTCGGCCTTAATACGAACGACATCCATTATAAGCAGCTTGTCGTGACGGGATCCACGAAAGCGAACAATCATCATTTTCGCAAGACGCTTCAGTTTATCGGCAGCGGGATCTTGAACGTCGAGAAGCTGATCACGGCCAGATACCCGATCGAACGGGCCGAAGAAGCGATCGGGCACGCGATGAGCCTGCAAGGGGTCAAAACATTAATCGTATTCGACTAGGGCGTGTATGCATACTCCGAGGACAGCAGATGTTGCCGAATTTTCGTTCCATGCAAGGAACTTTTGTGAAGACGTACCGGGGGTACGTCAAAGGGTCGCAGCAGGGGGCGAAAAGGCGATGAAAGATGCCCCTGAGCGGGTTTGCATACACGCCCAAGAGCGGGGGAGGACGGAATGCCCTATTTCATCGTAGCGGATATCGGAACGCAGGGGACGAAGACGGCGGTCGTGGACGAGAAGGGACGGATGGTCTCTTCCGCGTTTTACCCGTCCGAATTGAAGAAGCAGCCGGGTGGACGCGTGGAGCAGGACCCGGACGAGATGTTCCTCTCGGTTGTGCGGGGAATGCGGGAGGCGCTGGCGTTGTCGAGGATAGCTGCGGACAACGTGGCGGCGATCGCGCTGGACGGGCAGATGGCCGGAATTCTCGGCATCGACGAACGAGGGAACGCGGTTACCCCTTACGATTCCTGGCTGGATACGCGCTGCGAAGCGTACATGCCGCGAATCAAGGCGTGGGGCGAGGACGAGATCGTCCGCATCACGGGCTGTCCCGTTACCTACTCGCACGGTCCTAAAATACTGTGGTGGAAGCACGAGCGTCCGGACGTCTACCGGCGAATCGCCAAGTTCGTCGTTCCGAGCGCGTTCGCGGCGGGGAGATTGGCCGGGCTGCAAGCCGATCAAGCCTACATCGATTATACGCATTTGCATTTCTCGGGATTTGCGGACACGGGCAAGGCCGAGTGGTCCGACGCGCTATTGAAAGCGTTTGCGGTTGAAAAGGGGAAGCTCCCGCGGATCGTCGCCCCGTGGGAGAAGATCGGGCAGCTTGCGCCGCTGTACGCGCAAGAGACGGGATTGCTTGCGGGCACGCCGATCGTCGCCGGATGCGGGGATACGGCGGCGGCTACGCTGGGCGCCGGCATCGTCAAGCCGGGACAGCTGTTCGACGTGGCCGGAACGGCGTCCGTGCTGTCCTGCTGCGTGCGGGGCTACCATCCCGACGCAGAGAGGAAGACGCTGATATACGCGCGCTCGGTCGTTCCCGATCTGTGGACGCCCCTTGCCTACATTAATGGGGGCGGGCAATGCCTGGCCTGGTTCCGCGATCAATGGAACAAGCGGGAGGACGGGGCGGAGCGCTCCTTCGACGATTGGAACCGATTGGCGGCGGAGGTGGCGGCGGGGAGCGACGGCTTGCTGTTCGTCCCGCATTTCGGCGGCCGGGTCTGTCCGAACGATCCCGATTTGCGTGGCAGCTGGCTCGGTCTGGAATGGGCTCACGATCAGAGCGCGATGTACCGTTCGATTCTGGAGTCCGTGGCGTACGAATACCGCTATTATTTGGACACCCTGGAGCGTCTGGCCGGCGACGTGGCGTATTCCCGCGTAACGGCGGTCGGCGGCGGGGCGCGCGGACAGCTGTTTAATTCGATCAAAGCGGACGTGCTGGGCATTCCGTACGAAACGCTGAAGGTCAACGACACGGCTCTGATCGCGAATGCGGTAATTGCCGGCTACGGCGTGGGCCTCTATCGGAATTTGGGAGACACGGCGCAGCGGTTCGCCGTCGCGGATCGCGTCTACGCGCCCGATGCCGCCAACCGGGCGGTGTACGAACGGAATGCCGAACGTTACCGCATTGCGATCGACGGACTCGGGGAGCTCTATCGGAAGCTGAAATGACGGAGGGATGGAAGTGGAGCCGAACGCCGCGCGTGAGCCGCTGTTCGCGGAGGAACGGAAGATCGCCATTATGGAACGCGTCAGAGAGCGGAAGAAAGTGCTCGTTCACGATCTCGTCGACCGCTTGCGCGTATCCTCGGCAACGGTGCGCAGCGATCTGCGCGAATTGGAGCAGTCGGGCTTGATTCGGCGAACGCACGGCGGCGCGATTGCGGCGGACGCGGCCAAAGCCGGCTTCGAGCCGGACAGCCAGCTTAAGGAACGCGAGAAAATCATTCAGAAGAGAACGATCGCCGCGAAGGCGGTGGAGTACATCGAGGAAGGCGACACGGTCATTCTCGATACCGGCACGACTACGCTGGAGATGGCGAAGGCGATGAAGGACAAGCGGAACGTAACCGCCATCGTGAACGATCTGGAGATCGCGAAATGTCTGGAGCGCTGCCCCGGCGTTCAGGTCGTCATGGTGGGCGGCGCTCTGCGCAGAAACTTTCGCTGCACCGTCGGCCCGTTTGCCGTTCACCTGCTGGAGGGGCTCAATGTCGACAAAGCGTTCCTGGCGACGAACGGCTTCAGCATCGAGAAAGGCTGCACGACGCCGGATATCGCGCAAGCCGAAGTCAAGAAGACGATGACGGAGGTGTCCGCGCAGGTCATTTTACTGTGCGACAGCAGTAAGATGGAGACGACTTCCTTCGTTCAATTCGCGCCCGCTTCCAGGATCGACCTGATTGTTACGGACGGAGGGATTGCCCCCGCAACGTTAGCCAAGCTGGCCGCGCACGGCTGCGAAATCATCGTCGCGAACGAAGAGCACAAGGAGGAGAACCAGCTATGAAGCTGCCCAACCCGGCGACCCGGCCGACCTTATACTTTATTGGCGTCACGACGGGCCAATCCTCGATTATGAAGCTGTTCCCGCTCTGGGCGGAACAGCTCGGCCTGCGCGATGCGCAGATCAAAGGCATCGATATCGCGATACACGCCGAACCGGAGCTGTACAGAAGGTGCGTTGAGTTTATCAAGAACGATCCGCTGTCGCTCGGCGCGCTGGTGACGACCCACAAGATCGATCTGTTTCACGCGGCGTCCGATCTGTTCGACGAGATCGATGCCTACGCCGCGATGTTCGAGGAGGTGTCGAGCATTTCCAAGAACGGCGCGGCGCTGGCGGCTCATGCCAAAGACCCGATCTCAAGCGGGCTGTCGCTCGAAGCGTTCGTTCCGGAAGAACATTGGACCCGAAGCGGCGGACACGCGATGATCATGGGCGCCGGCGGAAGCGCGCTGGCCATCGCCAGCTACTTGACGAAGCCGGAGCACGGCGGCAACGTGCCGGAGACCATCGTCATTACGAACCGCAGCCCGGAGCGGCTTAAGTCCGCGCGGGAGCTGCTCGGCCGGATCGATACGCCCGTCAAGTTCGCTTACCGGCTTTGCCCCGATCCGCAAGACAACGACGCCGTTCTGGCCGGGATGCCCGCAGGCTCGTTAATCGTTAACGCGACGGGGCTCGGCAAAGACCGGCCCGGTTCGCCGCTTACCGACTCGGCCGTGTTCCCCGAGCAAAGCCTCGTATGGGAATTGAATTACCGCGGAGAACTGGACTTTATGCATCAGGCGCTCAGGCAGCGGACGGACAGGCGGCTTCATGTGGAGGACGGATGGATTTATTTTATCCACGGGTGGACGCAAGTTATTGCCGAAGTGTTCCACAGGCCGATAGAAGGCGAGACGTTCGACAGACTGGAGCGCGTTGCGATGAATATGCAGGCGTCGGGCCGGACGAATAGAGGTGAAAGCAAATGACAACGCAGGCGAACAATGGAAACGCAGGCCATCCGCTTGCTCCTTTTTCCCATTATTTCAGCTTGAACAACGGATTGTCGGATACCGCGCCGTCTCTTAAGCGCTACTTGTCGAAAATGGCGGGGATGTATGCGGACGATGCGGCATTCCGCGAACGGTTGCAGCGGGAGGATACGCTCGTCTACGAATTTCACGAGCTCGGCGTGCCGGAGGCCGCGGGCAACCTGGCTTTCGGAACGAGCATCGTGTACCCGGGCAAAATCGGCGACGAGTATTTTATGACGAAGGGGCATTTTCATACGATTCTCGATACGTCGGAGGTCTACTACTGCATCGGGGGCAAGGGACTGATGCTGATGGAAAATCCGGAGGGCGAATGGGACGTCCGGGAATTCTCGCCGGGGACGGCCGTCTACGTGCCGGGGAGATACGCGCATCGCAGCATCAATACGGGCCATGAACCGCTGATCACCTTCTACGTTTTCCGGGCGGACGCGGGCCACGATTACGGCACGATCGAGACGAAGGGCTTCCGTAAAATCGTCGTCGAGCAAGACGGCCGGCCCGCCGCGATCGACAATCCGAAATGGAAGTGAACGCAGATGACCAAAATCGTCGTAACGCCGAGATCCTTCGCCAGGCACAGCCGGGAGCCGCTCGATATGCTGAAGCGCCAAGGCTACGAGGTGGTGCTTAATCCGTTCGGGAGAATTATGACGAAAGAAGAGATAGGCGGGCTGATCGCGGACGCGGACGCCGTGATCGTCGGCGTCGATCCGCTCGACCGGGAAGTGCTGGAGAAGGCGGAGCGCCTGAAGGTGATTTCCAAATACGGCATCGGCACGGACAATATCGATACGTCTTTCGCGCAGGAGCGCGGCATTGCGGTAAGCGTCGCGGCGGGCGCCAATACGGACGCCGTCGCCGATTATACGTTCGCGCTCATGCTCGCCGCCGCCCGCAAGCTGACGGTGATCGACCAAGAGTGCCGCAAGCGCAACTGGACCAAGCTGACGACGCTGGACGTCTGCCATCGGACGCTCGGCTTGCTCGGCATGGGGAACATCGGCAAAGCGGTAGCCCGCAGGGCGGCCGGCTTCGATATGAAGATCATCGCGTTCGATACGATTCGCGACCCGGCGTTTGCCGAAGCCAACGGCATCGCATATGCCGAGCGGATCGAGGACGTGCTGCGGACGGCGGATTTCATCAGCCTGCACCTGCCGCTGAACGAACGCACGCGCCATATGATCGGCCGGGCGCAGTTCGCGATGATGAAGCCGACGGCCGTTCTCGTCAATACGGCCCGGGGCGGGTTGATTGACGAGGAGGCTTTGTATGAGACGCTGAAGGCCGAGGCGATCTGGGGGGCGGGGGTCGACGTGTTCGAAGAGGAGCCGCCCGGCAACGCCGCTTTGCTGGAGCTGGACAATCTGATCATCGGTTCGCATTGCGCGGCTTCGACGGTAAGCGCCGTCGACAACATGGGGCTGATCGCTTCGCGAAATGCCATTCATGCCATCGAAGGCCTGCAGACCGCGCAATAAGTGTGGAAAACGACGAGGAGCGTGAAAAAAATGAAGGCTCGGCTGGCGCCCGTATATTTTGAAGAGGGAATCAATCGGCAGGAGTTCGACGGGCAATTGGGCACGTTAACGTCGCTGCTGGCGGATGAGGCGGAGTTTCTGCCGCCGATTGCGCTTGGCGCGCCCATTCCCGCGGAAGCGGACGCGGTCGTCTTCCCCCAATTGGTCGGGGAGGCTTACCGCCAACTGCAACGCTTCAAGGAAATTCAAGTGCCGATGCTTGTCGTCACCTCGGAATTCGGCACGATGGCGATGTGGGACTGGGAGATCGTAACCTTCCTGCGAGCGGAAGGCATCGACGTGTTCGCGCCGTATCGGCTCGAGCAGACCCGGACCCTTTGCCGCGCGCTCGGCTTTAAGCGGGACATGCGGCGCACGAAATTTCTCGTGTTCCAGGACAATCCCGGGGAGGGCATGCAGGCCAGCATCTTCAAGCGATTTTTCTGGTGGGAAGACGAATGCGTGCAGCGTATCCAGGACGCCTTCGGCATAAGCGTCGTCAAGAAAAGCTTTAAGCAGCTGGGCGCCGAGGCCAAGCGGATTTCCGACGCCGAGGCCGAGGAGGTGCTGCGGCAGTGGGAGATTCCGGCGGAGGGCGTCACGGCCCGGGCGATGAACAGCGCGGTTAAGCTGTATGCCGCGGTCAAGCGCGAGCTCGATCTGGACGACCGGATTCGCGGCGTAGGGATCAATTGCCTGAACGAATCGTTCCATTCGGATACGACGCCGTGCCTGGCCTGGAGCATGCTGTACGAAGAGCGGGGCATTATGTGGGCGTGCGAAGGCGACATTTTATCCTTGTTGACCAAGTATATTCTGCACAACACGCTGCAGGCGCCCGTCATGATGAGCAATCTCTATCCGTTCCTGATGGGAATGACGGCGCTTAAGCACGAGAAAATCCCCAGCTTCCCGGACGTCGCCGAGCCGGAAAACCATTTGCTGGTCGGCCATTGCGGCTTTTTCGGCCTGATGCCGAAATCGTTCGCCGCCGACTGGAAGCTGAAGCCGAAGGTGCTCGGCATCGTCGACGACAACGCCACGGCGGTCGATGCCAGATACTCGCTCGGGGATTTGACGATCGCCCAGTTCCATCCGACGCTGACGAAGATGATTGCCGTGAAAGGCGACTTGATCGACTATGCGGGTTATCCCGGCTCGGACTGCCGCAATGGCGGCGTCATTCGCGTTGGGGACGGCCACAAGCTGATGAGCTCGCTGTATTCGCATCACGGATGCTTCATCCCGGGCCGCAAAGAGGATGAGCTGGTCTTGGTCTCGCGGATTCTGGGGATGGGATTGGAAAAGGTCTAACAATAATAAAAATTAATAATCAATAATATATAAAAACATATTGATAATGTAACCGCTTTATAATATATTAAAAACAAAATAAAACAATAAATGATAGTTGTGGGCAGCGTTGAAAGTGAAACACCAAATATATGGACGAGGTGATTGGGAATGGCTTATGTAGCAAGAGGAAGAAACGACGTTGTCAACTATCCGGTGGAGGATTGCCATGACGGACAGGGAACGATTTTCGTCCGCCAGGTGCTCGGTTACGAGCCGCTGCTGCCCGTTCCGGGCAATCCGGGCGACTTCGATTCGCTGATCAACTTCATTCACGAGACGACGCTGCCTCCGGGCACGAGCATCGGCCTTCATCCCCATGAAGGCAACGAGGAAGTGTATATCGTCACCGAAGGCAAAGGCGAAATGACGGTCGACGGCGAGAAGGTTCCGATGGAGCCCGGCACCGCCTGTCTGACCAAGAGCGGCAGCAAGCATACGTTCCGCAATGTGGGAGACACAGACTGCCGGATTATCGTCATCGAGGCGGTGTTCGACGCGAAGGATAAGAAGAAATAAGTTGTTCGTTCCTTTTCTTCGGTCTTCTGATCGCGTTCACGCCATAGAGGGAGGATAAGAGGGAAGATGAGAGAGCTCAACGTTGCGTTGATCGGCTATAACTTTATGGGCAAGGCGCACAGCTATGCGCTGGACAACACGGACTTTTTCTTCAAAAACGGCGTCAAGCCGGTGAAAAAGGTAATCGTGGGACGGACGGAGCATCTGGTGAAGCAGGCCGCCGACAACTTCGGCTGGCAGGAATACGCGACGGATTGGCGGGAGGTCGTGAACCGCGGCGACATTGACGTCGTCGACATCGCCACCCCGACCATTTCGCATATGGAGATTGCGATAGCTGCGGCCCAGGCCGGCAAGCACGTATTTTGCGAGAAGCCGTTGGCCATGAATGCCGAAGAGGCGAAACGGATGCTCGACGCGGCGCGGCAAGCGAAGGTCGTCCACATGCTCGGCCACAATTACCGCAGAGTTCCCGCCATCGCTTTGGCCAAGAAGCTGATCGAGGACGGCAGGCTGGGAGAGATCTATCATTTTCGCGGCGTCTATTTGCAGGATTGGCTGCTCGATCCGAATTTCCCGACAAGCTGGAAGCTCGATCGGAAAATTGCGGGCTCCGGTCCCCATGGCGATCTGAACGCGCACATTATCGATCTGGCCCGCTATCTGGTCGGGGAGATCGATCAGGTCGTCGGCATGGACAAGACGTTTATCGCGCAACGTCCGAAGGTGCAGGTGAACGAACAGCTCAGCGGGAATCTGACCGCCCAGGGCGATCAGAGCCAGCTCCAGGAGGTTACGGTCGAAGATGCCGCGGCGTTCCTGGCGAAGTTCGCGGGCGGGGCGCTGGGCACCTTCGAAGCGACGAGACTGGCCGGAGGCCGCAAAAATCACGAGCGCATCGAGATTAACGGAAGCAAGGGCACCCTCGCGTTTAACTTCGAAGCGATGAACGAGCTCGAATTCTGGTCGAAGGAAGACCCGGTCGAGATTCAAGGCTTCCGCAAAATTCTCGTCACCGAGGACGTTCACCCGTACATCGGCGCCTGGTGGCCGCCGGGCCATATTATCGGCTACGAGAATACGTTCGTGAATCAGTTCGCCGATTTCTTTAATGCCATTAACAAAGGAACGGGCTTAACTCCGGATTTCCATGACGGCTGGATGAACAACAAGGTGTTGGACGCCGTCACCCGCTCGATCGCGTCCTCCAAGTGGGAGCGCGTCGACGGAGAGTAACAGGTTGGTATAACACTAGGCCTAGCTGCGGATCATCCGGTTTCGATACCGGATGATCCGTTTCTTTTCTGCGTGGATAATCTAATAGCGGGAAAGTGGCAGAGAGCGGTTGTCCGTGTTCAGTTTGCCCTATATAATAGGTGGCATCGCGGCACGGTTTCCGATATCGGCATCGTCTTGTAAAGGAGAACCGACTCGATTTATTCCTGGCAATTAGGAAGCCCGATCCGTTTTTTCGATATGGAGGCGCGGCTCTTGTGAAAATGTCGGGGAATAGGCTATTCTATTGTCATTGATTCATGCAGAGTGTGGGGAGAACGAACCAATGACTATGATCAAGTATAATATCTGTTTCATCCGACGCGGGGACGAGATCCTGCTGCTGAACCGGAAGTTCGCCCCCTGGATGGGGCGGTGGAATGGGGTAGGCGGCAAGCTGGAGCAGGGTGAGGAGCCGCGCGAGGCGATGATTCGCGAAATTGCCGAGGAAACGAATATGAAGCCGGACCAGTACCGCCTGTATTACAAAGGGATGATTACGTGGAACGACGACGACGTCAGCTTCGGCGGCATGTATTTGTATGTAGCGGAGGTGCCGGCGGACTTCGTCTATCCGACTCCTCTTGAGACGGACGAAGGCGTTCTGCACTGGCAGCCGATCGACTGGGTGCTGGACGGCGACAACGGCGGAGTCGTATCGAATATTCCGAGATTTCTGGAGACGGGTCTTGACGATCCGCTTTGCTATGAGCACCATTGCTATTACCGGGGCGACGAACTCGTATCTCTAAGCGCCGGCGAAATCGATCCGTTAACGGAAACCGACCGCTTGCTCCGCGAAACCTATCTGAGAGGCAAGCACCGGGAAGTGCTGGCGGTCGGCTCATAAGGGGCGCTGTTAGACGGAACTCCTGCGCCGCTGGCGGCGCTAATCCGCCAGCACGGACATGCTGGACCGGGCAAAGCTCGTAAACTTGCGCAGGTGGGGGGACAGCGTCTCCTCGTCGCGCAGCGCAAGGCAGATAAACCGGTTGTTGCGGTAATCGGGAAGCGAGCGCTGGATCAGTTCGCCGGATTGCGTTTCCCGGATCGCGCTTCTCCACGGCAGCACTCCGACGCCCATATTGCATTTTAACCCCTCTTTGATCGTCTCGATCGCCCCCATCTCCATCGCCGAATCCAGCTTCAGACCGACGCTTTCGGCCCATTCGTCCGTCAACTGCCGCGAGGTTGTTCCCGATTCGTGCAGCAGGAACGTTTCCCGGTACAGCTGTTCCACCAGGATTTCCTCGGAAGAGGCCAGCGGATGCTCGGGAGACAGAAACAGTCTGAGCCCGTCTTCGGCCAATCTATGCACGATCAACCCTTCGTCGTCCTCCACCTTCTCCGGCAGCGATACGATCGCCGCGTCGATCTCGTAATTGCGCAGCATCGCCAGCGTCGATCTCGCTTTCTTGACGGTCAACAGCAGCTGTACGTCGGGATGCTGAACCCGGAACTCCGCCAGATGCCTGGGGATAAAATAAGTCGCCGGCGTATGGCTGGCCCCGATCCGCAATCTTCCGCCTTGGCGGTTCCTCAGCTCGTTCATCCGTTCCTCCGCCTCATCCACCAGCGTAACGATTCTGCGGGCATAGGGAAGCAGCTCGAACGCGTCGCTTGTCGGCCGGAATCCCCGCGCGTTTTTGCGCCACAGCTCCAGACCGAGCGTCTCTTCCAGCTTTCGCAGATGGAAGCTGACCGTTGGCTGCTTCAGACCCAGCTTCTCCGCCGTCTCGATTAACGTTTGCCCGTCGCACACGGACAGGAAAACCTTCAGCTGCTGCACGTTCATGGTATCCCTCCGTTTCTTCGCTCAAGCCAGATTATAGATATAATCTATATTTATATCAATATAAATAGATTTATTTAACAAAACTAGCGGGCGGAGTTAACATCGCTTATACAAACCGGTGTTACCTTTTTAATAGAGCATTTCATACTAGATTTGGTGGAGGGTACAAGGGATCATGAAAAAAACGAAAACGAAGCTGACGGGAATGGCAATGCTGCTGGCGATGACGGTAACGGTGATGTCGGCGTGCGGATCGAACGACAACAATGCGGCGAACGGCGGCAATCCGCCCGCGTCTTCCCCGTCGGCGGAGACGGCCTCTCCGTCGCCCGAGACGACGCCTGCTAGCGAGGAGCCGACTCCCGAGGCGCAGGACGAAGGCACGTTGACCGTGTATCTGAACGATTTCGACGATATTATCGGTCCGATGTTCGAAGCGGCAACCGGCTATAAAGTCGACCTGGTCAAAGGCAACGGCGCGGAAATCATGTCCCGCATTCAAGCGGAGAAGGGCAACCCGCACTGGGACGTTGTCTGGCTTGACGCGATGCCTTCCATCTACGGCATGGGAGAAGAAGGACAACTGATGACGGACTGGACGCCGGACAACGCGGCCAAGCTGAAGGATTCGTACCAAGCTTACGTTCCGACGAACAAATCGTTCTATCCGACCGGCGCTCACGCCGCGGGAATTATCGTGTACAATACGAACGCCTACACGGAGGACCAGGCTCCGAATTCGTGGGACGACTTCGCCAAGCCGGAGTTCAAAAACGCCGTCGGCATGGCCGATCCGGCCGTCGCGGCGCCCGCGTTTCCGTTCGTCGCCCGCTTCTTCAGCGAGAAGCAGCTGGAAGGCGGACAAGCCTTCTTCGACTCCTTGTTCGCGAACGGCTTGAAGGTCTATCCGAAAAACCCGAACGTCGCGGCGGCGCTCAGCTCCGGCGAGATCAAGGCGGCAGCGCTGCAGGAGTCCAACGCTTACGGTCTCGTGAACTCCGGCGAGCCGATCGGCATCATCTGGCCGGAGGACGGCGCACCGGCTTCCGTACGCGTAGCGGCCATCCAGAAAAATACGAAAAACCCGAACGCAGCCAAAGCGTTCGTCAACTTCCTGCTTGATCCGGCCACGCAGCAGCAACTGATCGATCAAGGCGACGAGAGCTACTTCGAGCCGTCAGTTCCGGGCGTCAATCCGAAACCGGACCGCGCTGCGGATGCCCAGCTGGTCGCCGCGGACGCCGCGTGGGCGTACGAGCACGAAGGCGAGATCAAGCAGTGGTTCGCCGACAAAGCGGTGAAGTAAGCCCATGCTGAGGCTGAATCAGAACCGCCTCGGATGGTTCGTAAGCCTCGCCCTGTGCATTCTGGTCCTGTTTCCCTTGGCGGCGGTCATCGTTCAGGTGCTGCTGCCGGGGGTTTTCTTCGGAGATTGGAAGCTGGGCGACTTGCGGCTATTACTGGAGCTGTTTCACCGTCCGTTATGGCAGAAGTCGTTGGAAAATTCCGTGCTGCTGGCATGCGGAACGACGGTGCTGGCTACGCTGCTGGGCGGCATGCTGGCCATGGCGCGCGCGACGTGGCGTTTCCCGACCGCGCGATTGCTGGACGCGGCCGTCTGGGGACTGCTGATCACTCCTTCTTTTATTTTGGCGCAGGGATGGGTCATGTTTGCCGCAGGCGGAGGCTTGGCCGTCAAGCTGCTGGGCTGGAGCTGGGTAACGCCGGCCGTATTTCAGCCGGCAGGGCTGGTCGTCGTCATGACGCTGAGCAAGTTTCCGCTGGCGTATCTCAGCGTGTACGCGGCGATGGAATGGAAGGTCGAGCAGCTTGCCGAAGCCGCCAGACTGTGCGGCGCGTCCGCATGGCGCGTCTGGCGCACGGTGCAGGCGCCGCTGCTGCTGCCCGCGTTCCTGGCCGGCGCGGCGCTCGTATTCATGGACACGGTCGGAGATTTCGGCTTGCCGGCGTCGATTGCCGCCGTCTACCGCTTCCCGACGCTTCCGTACTCGATTTATTCCGCGCTGTACACGTCGCCGATCCGCTTCGATATGGCCGGAGTTCTGTCTTTTTATCTCGTTCTGCTCATTTCGCTGGCGATGATGCTGCAATTTTACGTGATGCGGCGGTCGCGCTACGATTTCCTGTCGGCGCGCGCCACTCCGGCCGAGCCGAAGCCGGCGGGCCGGATGACGCCGGTGCTGGCGGTCGGCAACCTGCTGTTCCTGCTCGTCGTGGTCGGCATTCCGATCGGCACGAACGTGCTCATGTCGCTGTTCCGGACGCAGTCCGGCGGATTCACGCTCGACAATCTGACGTTCGCGCATTACGTCTCGTTGTTCGCGGACCACAGCCAGCTGCTGGCCGGACTGGGCCGCTCCCTGCTGATCGCTTCCTTGTCCGCGCTGGCAGGGCTGGCGCTGGGCGTCGCGGTAGCGTTCGTGCTTACGTATTCCCGGTTCCGCTTCAAGCGCTGGATCGAAGTGATGTCGCTCGTGACGCTGGCCGTGCCGGGCGTCGTGCTTGGCATCGGCTATATTTTCGTCTGGAATCAGAAGTGGCTGGAGTCGATCGGGCTATTGTTGTACGGCAAACCGGCGATTCTCGTGCTGGCCTCCGTCGCCGGCGCCGTCCCCGTCATCACGAGAATTATGGTCGGCGCGATGGCGAAGGTGCCGGGCACGCTGCTCGACGCGGCGCAAATGCAGGGAGGTTCCTTGCTGAACCGTGTGCGGCTGATTCTGGCTCCGCTTATCCGCGGCGCGCTCCTGTCGGCGGCTCTCGCGGCGTTCGGTTCCAGCGTGTTCGACCTGGCGATCAATGCGATTTTGTTCCCGCCCAACTTCTTTACACTTCCGGTTTCGATTAACAAGGCGTTCGAAGATTTGAACTTCGGCTACGCGTCCGCTGCCACCATGCTGGGCGGAGGCACCGTCATTCTGATCATCCTGCTGCTGGAGATGCTCCTGCGGCGAAAGGTGGCCCGCACATGAAAGGCGCTTCTCACGAAAGACCGCTTCTGGAAATCAAAGACGTCGCCAAGCGCTACGAATCCCATCAAGCGCTGCGGGGCGTTTCTCTCGATATGCGCAAAGGGGAAATCATCAGCGTCCTCGGACCGTCCGGCTGCGGCAAATCGACGCTGCTGCAGCTCATCGCCGGACTGGCCCTGCCCGACGGCGGAGAAATCCGGCTCGACGGCGACGTGATCTCCTCTTCCCGCGGCATGCAGCCGCCGGAGAAGCGGGGAGTCAACATGGTGTTTCAGGATTACGCGCTCTGGCCGCATCTGAGCGTATTCGACAACATTGCGTACGGACTGAAAAATCGGCGCATGGATCGCGCCGACATGCGCAACCGCGTCGGCGAACTGCTGGAGATGCTGCAGCTCTCCGGCTTGGAGAAGCGGCTTCCTCCGCAGCTGTCCGGGGGTCAGCAGCAGCGGGTTGCGATCGCGAGGGCACTGGCGACGCAGCCGCGGCTGCTGCTGCTCGACGAGCCGCTGTCCAATCTGGATATGCGGCTGCGGATCGAGATGCGCACCGAGATGGCGTATTTGTTCCGCCAGCTCGGCACGAGCGTGTTTCATGTGACGCACGATCCGGAGGAGGCGTTCGCCATGGCCGACCGGCTGCTCATTATGCGCAGCGGGGCGGTCGACCAGATCGGCACGCCATCGGACTGCTACTCGCTGCCCGCCAGCCGTTGGGCCGCCGCGCTGCTCGGCGCGATCAACCGGATCGAAGGGACGATCGTGCGCACGGCGCGCGGCGTCGGACTGAGAAGCGGCTCCGTGCTGATCGAGGGAGTGGGCGCCGAAGCCGCCGCGGAGGGCAGCGAAGCGGAACTGCTGTTCCGGCCCGACGACGTCGTCTTCCTCGGTTCGGAAGGCGCGCCGTCCGCGGCCGTCGCCGAGACGGCCGCCGCCCATGAAGACGGCCGGACGGCGTTCGGGCTGACCGTGCTGCACAGCACCTTCGAGGGCAAGAGGTGGCGCATCGTCGCCAAGACCGAAGCCGGTCAGAAGCTTTACTTGCTCGGAGAGCGGCTGCTGCCTCCGGGAACGCCAATCGCCGTCTCGCTGCCCAGATCCGCAGCGTATATTTACGACAAGTCGCAGGAAAGGAGTTAATCCGTTGAGCTTTTCCCAACGCCCCCGTTTGTTGGCCATATCGGATATTCACGGACACGATGAAGGGCTGCAGCTGCTGCTCGACGCCGCCGGCTACAAAGCGGGGCAGGACCGGTTGGTGCTGCTGGGAGATTACGTGAACGAAGAACCGGAATCCTGGGAAACCTTGACAACGATCAAGCGCTTGACCGATCAGGGGGCCGTCGCGCTTCCCGGCAATACCGATCTGGCGGTCGCCGCCGGGGGCGGCGCGCCCACCCGTCTGCTGCCGCTTATGGCATGGTTGAAGTCGCTCCCGCCTTACTGGATCGAGGACGATTACCTGTTCGTGCACGCGGGCATACGCCCCGGCGTCCCCCTCGATCGGCAGCCGCTTCGCGACCTGACGGAGATTCGCGAAGCGTTCTGGAAGGAGAAGGTCGAGGTTCCATATACGGTCGTCTTCGGGCATACGCCCACCTACAAGCTCGGAGCCGAGACCGGGCAAATCTGGTACGACTCCGGACGCATCGGCATCGACACCGGCGCGAAGCACGGCCAGCGCCTGACCCTGCTGGACGTCGAAGAACGCAGAAGCTACTCCTGCTCGACCTCCCCGTTGAATCTGTATCGGGACATCCGAACCGATTTCGTGTATAATCTTGGAAGATAACTCGCACACGCACAACCCCGCCCGAGATAGGAGCTATCTTGGGCGGGGTTGTCTTTTAAACGGGGGGATGGAGCTTGTACAAAGATGCGAGGGCTTGGAAATACCGACAACCAAGACAAGGGGGAAGCGACGATGAAAATCGGAGAGTTGTCTTTTTTGGCGCTTAGAGTGCTGGCGATTTATTTTTTCGTGCTCGGGTTGAACCATTTGGTCAATTATTTGGATTACGCCTTGCCCGCCTATCTGCAGCTGTTGGGGGACGATACTTCCTATGGCAGAGTGTTCCTGCTCGTCGGCATTCCGTCGATTCTACTGCTGCTTATTAGCGTCGCGTTATGGCTGTCGGCCGGTAAATTGTCCAAATTCCTCGTTCCTCCGGGCTCCGGAGAGGCCGAATCCTCCTCATCTTTCCGCGGGATCGAAGCGTTCGTGCTGGCGGCGGTCGGCCTTGTTCTGGCGGTTTTGTCTGTTTCCAGCCTGGCGAGAATTCTGTTGAACTACGCGAACATGGAAGGCCAACGCCTGTATATCGACCATCGAAGCTTCTATATCGCGCTTGCGGAGCAAGTCATTCGTCTATTGCTGGGCATAGTGCTGATTTTGAAAGCGGAAGGGTTCGCGAAGCTTCTGCGGACAATAAGAGGGGATAAAAGATGAAGGCGACGGCTTGGGCGATTCTGATCGGATTTGGGCTGATGCTTGCGATGATTTTCTTTCCGGAGCAAAAGGCCTATGCCTGCAGCTGCGCGAGCAGAGGCTCGCTGGAGAAGCTGGAGAACTATGCGGCCGTTTTTACCGGCACTGTGGTCGGTAAAGGGGGGAAGAAGCGCTTTGCTCACGATACGTCAAGGAAATATACATTTCAGGTCGATACGGCATGGAAAGGAGTGTCCGATTCGCGCGCGACCGTCTACAGCCTGGATGGCGGCGAAGCTTCCTGCGGGTATTCCTTTGCCAAAGGCAAGCGCTATTTGGTATTTACCTATGAAGAACAGGGGAGCTTGAAAACAAACCTGTGCAGCGGAAATCTTCAGATCGAGGGGGCAGCGGCCGAGCTGGAACGGCTTGGACCCGGCATGAAGATCGAGGGGGCGGGAGGTCTGATTCCGTTCTCAAGCGGCGGGAAATGGGCATGGCTCGGCCCGGCGGCGGGCGTCGCGGCGCTGCTCACGCTCTTCGCGCTGCTGCGGTGGCGGAGGCGAAACGTTCGTTGATGCGCCAAGCCGGGCTGAAGCGGCACTTCCCTTTTTCTGTGGTACAATAATGGAGAAAGCTTACAAAGAAAATCGCTGCGGCCGACTTGCCGACAGACGATGACTCGAAGACCGCGAGGGGGAAACGACAATGACGGAGACTCGCCAAAGCCATCCGCTTCCGGAGGGCCTGCCGCGGCCGACTCTTCGGGCGCTGGCGGCTGCCGGAATAACGACGCTGGAGGAAATCGCCGAACGCAGCGAGGCGGAATTGCTCAAGCTGCACGGCTTCGGTCCCAAGTCGATCCGCCTGCTTCGCCCGGCGCTTGAGGAGATCGGTCTGTCTTTTGCGGAAAGGTGAAACGGGATGATTAGAAAAGAGTACGACACCTCCAGATTAAAGCTGAGAACGATCGAGGAGAAGGACGCGCCGCAGGTTCTGGAGTTCGTCCAGCGGAACGAACGCTTTCTTCAGCCTTGGGAGCCGGAGAGAACGCCGGATTTCTTCACGCCGAAGCGGCAGCGGGAGCTGCTGCGCTTCGATCAGTCGAGCATGGCGCTCGATCAACTGTTCAAAGTCTGGCTGTACAAGAAAGACGAGCCGAACCGCGTCATCGGGTCGATCGCCTTGAGCAACATCGTCAGAGGCGTTTTCCAGTCCTGCCATTTGGGCTATCGGTTGGACGGAGCGGAGATTAACCGCGGCTACATGGCGGAGGCGCTGCAAGCCGTCGTCTCGATCGCCTTCGGGGAGCTGCGGCTTCATCGGATCGAAGCGAACATCATGCCGCACAATGCGGCGTCGCTGCGGCTGGTCGAGAAGCTCGGCTTCCAGCCCGAAGGCATGGCGCGAAAATATTTGAAAATCAACGGCAAATGGGAAGATCACGTCCATATGACCTTGATCAACGAGGAGATGGACTAGGTCCGGGGGATCCTGGACTCCCGCCGGCGGATAGGGTTCGGAACTTTAGGGGAGAGGGAGACGTCTAATTCTGTATCTGCCGGGTTCAGGGCAATAACGGGAATGGAGGGAGAGCGGCTTGACCTCAATCAGAAGCAGCTTCGCGAGCAAAATGATCAGTGCCTTCGCGACGTCGGCGCTATTCGCTTTCTATATCGAGACGGCGTATCCGGATTCGGGAGGGGACTACGGTTCGCTGCTTATCCCGGCTTTTTTTATCGCGTATGCTTACGTTAGCCTCCTGGTTTTCCCGTTTTCCCTGCTCGTCGATAAGTGGACGAAATCCATTCGTCACGGCGCCGTGTCGGCGCTCGGCCGCGTCCTGCTGAGCGTGATGCCGGCAGCGATCGCGGCCGGGGCGCTGTTCCTGTTCGGAGCGAGGGCCGGCAGCGGCACGTTGGCGCTATACGGAATGGTTTTGATGTTTGCCTATTATGCGATCGATGACCTGGTTTCCAGACTCGAAAGCAAATACAGGACAAATAAAGCCGCTTAGCAGGGAAGCGGGCGGACACGAGAAACGGCGTCAGGCCGGCCAAGAGAGGTGAAGCGGCAATGGAACGATGGGAATACAAAACGATCAAATATAAGACGGGCGGCTTTATGGGCGGAAAATTGGACGCGGAAGAGTTCGAGGCGCAGCTTAACGAGCACGGCAGCCAAGGATGGGAGCTGGTTTCCTGCTTCGATACGAGCATGGGCCAGGGGACGTCCCGCGACGTGATCGTCGTATTCAAGCGGCGGAAGTAATCTCGTTGTTCCGGGAGAGGAGATGAGAAATGTTGGCAATCGTTGTGTGGTTGATCGGCATGCTGGTTTTCTTTTTCGTCCTGTTTAACGTCATTCAGCATGCGCTTAATACGTCGAATATGGCCAAGGATTTGGCCGAGATCAAGGAGCTTTTGCGAGAGCGGGCCGCTAGCCGCGCTCCGGCTTCGCCGCCGCCCGTCCCCGGGGACATCCCGGAGCTTCGGAAGATTTACGACCGTTGTCCGGGCTGCGGTCATATCGTTGAAGCGCGGGCCGCCGTTTGCCCGGAGTGCGGACTGAACCTGAGCTAGGGCGTGTATGCAAACCCGCTCAGGGGCATCTATCACTGCCTTTTCGCCCCCCTGCTTCGACCCTTTGACGTACCCCCGGTGCGCCTTCACAAAAGTTCCTTGCATGGAACGAAAATTCGGCAACATCTGCTTTCTTTGGAGTATGCATACACGCCCTAGAGGGATAAAGAGGAGGCGGTGGGGAATGCGCATTGAACGGGTTAAGCTGTACGCGCCCGAGCTCGAGCCCTTGCGGCGTTTTTACCGCGAGACGTTGGAGCTGCCGCTAAGCGAGGACGGAGCAAACGCGTTTACGGTGCAGGCCGGGGCGTCCCGGTTAACCTTCGAGCGAGCGGGTTCCGATTCCGATGAAGCCCCGTATTATCATTTTGCTTTTAACGTCAGCGCGAACAAAATCGCGGAGTCGGTCGACTGGTTAAACGGCAAGGAGATTCCGATCAGTCCGGTGAACGGCCGTACGATCGTCCGATCCGAATCGTGGGATTCCGATTCCGTCTATTTTTTCGATCCGGCGGGCAATATCGTGGAATTTATCGCCAGACATCGGCTGCGGAACCGTTCGGTCAAGCCGGGCTTCTCCTCCGAAGATATCGAGAATGTGAGCGAGATCGGCTGCGCGGCCGACGACGTGAACGAGCTGTCCCGGCTGCTTCGGGAGCGGCTTGGCGCGTCGGTTTATTTGGGCGGGGACGACTTGTTTACGCCGCTCGGAGACGAGGAAGGGCTGATCATTCTTTCTTCGCTGCGGCGCAATTGGCTCGGGTCGAACAAGCCGGTGCGGATTTTTCCGCTGGAAATCACCGTCCGTACGGGCAAGCCGGGAGAATGGCCGATTTTGCATTATCCGTATTCGGTTCGTACCTATTAATGGAGATCCGCTGCGGTCGCCGGAAGACGGAAGGAGGAGAGAGAAGTGGAGTTGATCTGCCGAAAAAGAACGGGGGATGACAAGATTCCCTACGATCTGCTGCTGCTCGCCGATCCCTCCCGGGAGATGATCGACGACTACATCGGCAGAGGAGAGTGTTACCTGGCTTACGCGGACGGCGAGCTGGTCGGCGAATTCGTGCTCATCGCGACCCATCCGCGGACGCTGGAGATCGTTAACGTCGCCGTGCGGGAATCCCGGCAGGGGCAGGGCATCGGCAAGGCGCTCGTGCGGAAGGCGATCGAGATCGCCCGGACGGCGGGCGCCGCGGCGCTGGAGATCGGTACGGCCAATTCCAGCTTCGACCAGCTCAGATTGTATCAGCGATGCGGCTTTCGGATCGTCGGCGTGGACGTCGACTTCTTCGTCCGGCATTACCGGGAGCCGATCTGGGAGAACGGACTTCGGGCGACGGATATGATAAGATTGAGAATAGAACTGCAATAGATCCTTTCGGAACGGAAGTGGCGGCACATGCTGGTGGAAGTCAAAGACAGATTGGACGATCCGTCCGTGCGGGAGATCGTGGAGGTTAGCGTCTATCCCGATCCCGATAAGCTGGACAAGACGATCGAAGCCTACAAATCGGATGACGCGCTCGAAATGTATGGCTACGAAGCCGAAGGGGAATGCATCGGCATTATCGGCCTGCGCATGAATGAGGACGGAGAAATGAAGATCGAGCACCTCGCGGTGTCTCCGGACTACCGGGGGCTCGGCTACGGACGCGGACTCATTCTGGAGGTTATCGACAAGAAGGGGCCTTCCGTTCTGATCGCCGAGACCGACGAGGAAGCGGTGGATTTCTACCGCAATATCGGGTTCGAGATCGAAAGCCTCGGGGAGAAGTATCCGGGCACGGAACGCTTCAAGTGCGTGTATGTCGTGGAGCCGGAATAAGACGTTTGCTCAAATGTGAGGTTTCTCTCTTTATTTTTAGTGACTTCTATATTATAATGATTCTAAATAAGAAACGCGTTTCTCCCCCAAACGAATAAATTCCGGCGAGACGTATCTCGCTTAACATGCTGCTCCCTTGCGGAGCAGCATGCGTCGTTTTCAGGGGTGTAATAATGGGAGTCATTCTCAATGAAGAGGGAGAGATTACGATGAGCCAAGCGATACATTCGATGAACGAACCTGCCGGAAGCGACGATCTGCGGCGGGAGAGAGCCGCGGGAACGGGCGCTGCCGCCGGCTGGGCGAGCCGATACGGAGAGGGGATGGCCGCGCTGGCGAGCGGGCTGATTCTCGCGATCGCTTACTCGCTGGAGAAAACGGCTTATCCGTGGGCGGTCGCGCTCTATATCGCGGCCTTCGCGGTCGGCGGTTTCGTCAAGGCGAAGGAAGGCCTGCTCACGCTCGTGCGGGAACGCGACCTGGACGTCAACCTGCTGATGATCGTCGCGGCTATCGGCGCCGCAAGCATCGGGTACTGGACGGAAGGGGCCGTTCTGATCTTTATTTTCTCACTGAGCGGCGCGTTGGAAACCTATACGATGGACCGCAGCAGCAAGGACATCTCGTCCTTGATGGACCAGAAGCCCGAGACGGGCAGGCTGGTCCGCGACGGCGCCGAGCACATCGTCGCGATCGAGGCGCTGAAGGCTGGCGATCTCGTTCTTGTGAAGCCGGGAGAACGGATTCCGTCCGACGGGATCGTCGCCGAAGGCGCTTCGGACGTGAATCAGGCGTCCATTACGGGGGAATCGATTCCGGTCGACAAGGGCGTCGGCGACGCCGTGTTCGCGGGAACGCTGAATGGCGAAGGCGCGCTGTACGTAGAGGTGAGCCAGGCGAGCGAATCGACGCTGTTCGCGAAAATCATCCGCCTCGTCCAGGAGGCGCAGAGCGAGAAGCCGGCCTCGCAGCGGTTTATGGAGCGGTTCGAGCGCATCTACGCGCGGGCGATTCTGCTGATCTCCGGGCTGCTCGTCGCAGTTCCGCCGCTGACGATGGGGATCGCCTGGGAGGATGCCTTCTATAAGGCGATGGTGTTCCTGGTCGTGGCGTCGCCGTGCGCGCTGGTCGCTTCGATCATGCCCGCGATGCTGTCCGCCATCTCGAGCGGCGCAAGGAAGGGCGTGCTGTTCAAAGGCGGAGCCCACCTGGAAAATCTCTCGAACGTCCGGGTCGTCGCCTTCGACAAAACCGGCACGTTAACGCAAGGCCGGCCCGTCGTGACCGATATCGTCGCTTTCCAGGGCTACGGAGAGAGCGAGGCGCTCGCGATCGCGGCGTCGCTCGAAAGCCTGTCCGGGCATCCGCTGGCCAAGGCCATCGTTCTTGCCGCGCAGGAGAGGGGCTTGACGCCGGAACGGCCTTCCGAATTCGGCGCGCTGACGGGGCGCGGCATTCAGGCGAAGCTGGGCGGCGAAGAGTGGACGATCGGCAAGGCGTCCATGCTCGGGGAGAGCGAGGGCCGCGGCGGGCTCGCGGAGACGATCGAACGGCTCGAGGGCGAAGGCAAGACCGTGTCCGTGCTGAGGAACGGGCAAGGCGCGGCAGCCGTATTCGCCCTGCGCGACCGGGTTCGGCCGGAGGCCGCGCGGGCGATCGCCAGGCTGAAGAAGCTGGGCGTGCAGACCGCCATGCTGACCGGCGATCAGGAGAAAACCGCGCTCGCGATCGCCGGAGAGCTGGGCGTCGACCGGGTATACGCCGACCTGCTGCCGGAGGACAAAGTCGCGCGGATCAAAGAGTTGAAGGAGGCGTACGGCACGGTCGCCATGGTCGGCGACGGGGTGAACGACGCGCCCGCACTGGCGACGGCCGGTGTCGGCATCGCTATGGGGGCGGCCGGCAGCGACGCGGCTCTGGAGACGGCGGACGTCGTGCTGATGAACGACGACGTCGCCAGAATCGCGGACGCGATCGCGCTCGGCAGGCGGACCGGAACGATCATCAGGCAGAACATGACGTTCGCGCTTGGCGTCATCGTGCTGCTGATCGCCGCCAATTTCATTCAAGGGATCGCGCTGCCGCTGGGCGTCGTCGGGCATGAGGGAAGCACGATACTGGTTATTCTTAACGGCTTAAGGCTGCTCGGCTATCGGGCGGGCGAATAATCGGCTCAAGGGCGCGGAAAGCGGGCGGACGCCGAACGAAGGCGAATCGCGGACGGTTTTCCGCGCCCTTGATTTTACCTCCGGTTAAGCTATAATGGTGATAATGATTCTCGTTATTGCGATGCGGAGGAGATTCGAGGATGAACCTGCTGTTTCCGATCATGACCGTGCTGCTGATCGCGCTTGGCGCCTTCTGCCTGTTCGCCGCGGCGGCGAATGCGGACCGGGCGCGTTACGGCCGGAAGACGATCTCGTCCGACAGACGCGCTCCGGGCGAGCTGACGACGGCTTCGAGCCTTGCCTGGAAGACCAGAGAATAACGTACGGCATCCTGCAAGCCGTCGGGCGCACTGACGGTTTTTTTGAACGGTTCGGAAAGCATCGTCATCGTCTCCGACAAAACGCATTCCTCGTCCTTGGTACGAGGAATGCGTTTTTGTTTGCGTTCCTGCGCGGGGATTCCCGATTGAACCCGTTTTTGCCGCATGGTATGATGCCAATTATGGAGACGAATATCATAGAACTCAAAGACGTAAGCTGGAGACGCGAGAAGAAGTCGATTCTCGAGCAGATCGACTGGACCGTGCGCAAGGGCGAGCATTGGGCGCTGCTCGGCTTGAACGGATCGGGCAAGACGACGCTGCTCAACATGATCAACGGCTATATTTGGCCGACCTCCGGGCGGATTTCGGTGCTCGGCAACGTATTCGGCGAAGTGGACCTGCGGGATCTTCGCAAACGGATCGGCTGGGTCAGCACCTCGCTTCAGGAGAAGCTGTACGCGTCGGACAAGACGCAGTATGTCGTGATCAGCGGCAAGCACGCCTCGATCGGACTGTACGAGACGCCGACGGAGGAAGATTTCGAGACGGCCCGCAGGCTTATGGAGCAGCTATCTTGCATACATTTATACGACAGGACCTATCAATCCTGCTCCCAGGGAGAGAAGCAGAAGCTGCTGATCGCGCGCGCGTTGATGGCTTCCCCCGATCTTCTGATTCTGGACGAGGCCACGAACGGACTCGATTTTCTGTCGCGGGAAAATTTGCTGGCGAGCATCGACGAGCTGGCCCGCAGCCCCGAGGCGCCGACGATGCTGTTCGTGACGCACCATATCGAGGAGGTGCTGCCCGTATTCGGACGGTCGCTGCTGATCCGGCGGGGACGAATATTCGAGCAGGGAGCGACTCGCGAGGTGCTGACGACCGAGACGTTATCGGCTTTTTTCGAGACCGGGGTGCGCATTGATTGGCGGAACGACCGGGCATGGCTTTCCGTTCCCTGACTAAAAACGTGACTAAAGTAACTAGCGCAGATGCAGCGGATTCGTTAACATTTAATGCAGATTAATCCAACGGAGAGAGGAGTTTGATAGATGAATCCTACCGAATCTGACATTCAGCAGAACAAGGGCATGGCGATCGTGGCTTATATTTTGTTTTTCGTGCCGCTGCTGGCTGCCAAGGAATCGCCTTTCGCGCAGTATCATGCCAGACAGGGATTTAACCTGTTCCTGTTGGCGCTGGCCACGAACGTGGTGCTGGGAATTCTCCCGTTCATCGGGTGGCTGCTGCTTCCGCTGGCTAATCTGGGCATACTGGCCCTCGTCATTATCGGCATTCTTGCCGCGGCGAACGGCCAAGTGAAGCCGCTTCCTCTTATCGGGAAATACGAGATTTTGAAATAACCGGATCAAGCGGACAGCCCCCGGCCCTTAGCGGCGTTCGGGGGCTGTTGCCGTTGGGGCGGGCGGGAAGCCGCAGCCGAAGAAAGTCCAATAGGTCTGTACGGTTGGAGAAAGCGGAATGCAGGAGATGAAACGGTTGAAGCGGTTGGGGGAAGCGGAATGCGGGAGATGAAACGGTTGAAGCGGTTGGGGGAAACGGAATGCAGGAGAAAAGACGGTTGAAGCGGTTGGGGGAAGCGGAATGCAGGAAACGAATCGGTTAAAGTCGTTGGCGGAGCTGGCGGCGGAGATCGAAGGATCGGAGATCGCGTATATGCTGGATCGCATGGCGGCGATTCGGGACAGGCCCGGCAATCCGGAGGGGATCGAGATCGCGCGCGTCGGACAGGCGGCAGGCTTCTACAGCAGGACAATGCCTTGGGCGACCTTTAACACGGTTAAAGGTTTAAGAAGCGGCGATGCGGACGCGCTCGCGGAGTTCGTCGATTTCTACCGGAGCCGCGAGCGCAAGCCGCAATTCGAGCTGGTGCCGGGATTGGCCGACCAAGGCCTGATGGAGCGCCTGTCCGGGCTGGGCTTCGGTCAGACCGGCTTTCATACGTCGATGGCGATGACGGCGGCGGATGCCCTGCATGCCGGACCGCCTGCGGACGAGCTGGAAATAAGACCGCTGCGGGAGGACGAATTCGAGCTGTACGCAGCCGTCCACTGCCGAGGCACCGGCTTGCCGGACAGCGGCATCGCTCCGGTGGCGGCGAATAATCGGGTATTGTACGACCGTCCGGGCTGGCGCTTCTATGTCGCGCTATGGGAAGATCGTCCGGCGGGAGTCGCCGTGTCGCACATGAGCGAAGGGACGGCGTCTCTCACGTTCGCGGCGACGCTGCCGGAATACCGCGGGCGCGGCATTCAGACGGCGCTGCTGCGCAGCAGAATAAGCGACGCTTTCGCCGCAGGCTGCGGCCTCGTCGTCGGCCAATGCGCGTTCGGCTCGCAGAGCCATCGGAATATGGAACGGGTTGGCATGCGCGTCGGATATGTCCGGGCGTCGTGGACCGAACGTTAGCGCGAAGCAGCCAAGCTCATGGCCCGGCCCGCCGGGTTCCCGGATAGACCCGGGTACAACCCGAATGCAATTTTCTTTCGCGGCGACGAGTCCATCCAGACTAAATTCCGCTCCTCTACAATAACCTGACGTATAGGCACAATTTGGGATGAGAAAATTTTAATTTTCCCGATGCGGACATGTAACTTTCCGTTTGCTTGCTACGTCTAATGGGTAATAGGAAAGCGAAGGCTGCTGTCGCGGGCCTCTGGAGGAGAGAATGCGGGAATGGTCAACAAAATGCTCATCAGCATAGTCGCCGTGTTGTTCGGATACATGTCGTTCGGGTCCATTCAAGCGAACATCGGCGAATACGCGCCGGTTCCAAGCGATGAGAGCACGCGTGTCGCATACTTGGGCGCAATCTATCAGGAAGATGGCGTCTATTATGTGGATGCGGATTTCATAGAGTGGTACGAAGGGGAAGCGGCCGACCGGATTTTCCGCGAGCGGGAAGCGGATTCCGGCATGGACGAAGCGCCGGACGGCTATTACATCGTGAACGACGACACGGCGGTCGAGAAGCTGAAGCTGGCTCCGGACGCGCAGGTCGTCATGCAGATTTACGACCGCACGGGCGACATCGCCGAAGCGGACACCGTATGGAACGAGCGGATTTCTCTCGACAAATTCCTGAGCCTGCTGCAGGACGACTCGGCCATGAACCTGCGCGACTACCCGTATCACCTGCTCATAGAGAACGGAACCGTCGTCAAAATTACGCAGCAGTTTATTCCTTAACGCCAATTCGCCCGACAGTCTCATTCGCTGATCGGTATAAGCAGGAATCGCCTCAAGTCGGCTTTGACAGCCGTCGGAGGGCGATTCCTTTTTAGTGCTGCCCGGAAAAACACGCCGAGACCGGCACCGTTGCTCGAAAAAACCGTACATCGGCTCGAACCGAACACACCTGCCCGGCGACGATACTCGAAGAAATCGCACAACGGGACTCGCACGAGGCTGAAACAGGGGACGATACTCCAGAAAATCGTACAACTGGGCTCGAGCGGGGCTGAAACGGGGGACGATACTCTAAAAAACCGCACAACGGGACTCGAACGGGGCAGAAACGGGGGACGATACTCTAGAAAATCGTACAACTGGGCTCGCACGAGGCTGAAACAGGGGACGATACTCTAGAAAATCGTACAACTGGGCTCGAGCGGGGCTGAAACAGGGGACGATACTCTAAAAAACCGTACAACGGGACTCGAACGGGGCAGAAACGGGGGACGGTACTCTAGAAAATCGTACAACGGAACTCGAATACGGCGGAATCGAAGGGGGATACCGTGTTAGCCCGTTGGCCTCTCGCAATTTTGCCAACGATATTCCTTATTGACTGCAACTCCCCGGGCATTCTTTCGTCTAATGATTGTAACGCTTTAAGGCGGGACGAGAGAATAAAAGATTCGGAGGCTTTGCAGCAATGATGAGCATGTGGAGGAATCGAGGAACGAAGCTGCTGTGCGCTGCGCTGTGCATCGCGCTGCTGGCGCCGCTGCTTGGTCAGTCGGCCGCCCGCGCGGCTTCGTCGCCGCAGATCGGCATCTATCTCGACGGGAAGAAGATTGTGACGGACGTTCCGCCGTTCATCATTCCGAAGGCGGACGTGACGATGGTGCCGCTGAGCACGATCAGCAAAAGCTTGGGAGCTAACGTCGGTTGGTCGCAAGCGACGAAAACGGCGACGATTCGCCACGAAGGGCTTGTGCTCGAGATGACGATGGGACAGAAATTCGCGCTTGTCAACGGGCAGCGCACGGAATTGGAGACGACCGTTCAAGTCGTGAGCGGCCGCGTTATGGTGCCTCTTCGTTTCGTCGGCACGCAGTTGGCTCTGCTCGTGACCTGGCAGCAAGCCTCGCGCACGATTTTGCTGCAGTCGCAGAACGGCGGCGAGAGCGGCTCCGGCCCCGACATTGGCGAATCCCTTAGAGGCGCATGGGTATCGACCGTGTACAATCTGGACTGGCCGTCGGACAAGTCGTAC
Source organism: Cohnella cellulosilytica (assembly GCF_042431195.1). Taxonomy (NCBI): domain Bacteria; kingdom Bacillati; phylum Bacillota; class Bacilli; order Caryophanales; family Paenibacillaceae; genus Cohnella; species Cohnella cellulosilytica. The sequence continues at coordinate 1,656 of NZ_JBHMDN010000038.1, read as the reverse complement.
GGACAGGTGGAGAAGCAGAAGCAGGAATACATACAGCTGCTTGACGAGCTGCAGGGAATGGGGATGAACGCCGCGTTCGTACAGGTTCGGCCGTCGGCCGACAGCCTCTATCCGTCGGCGCTCGTGCCGTGGTCCCGCTATTTGACGGGGAAGCAGGGAGGCGATCCGGGTTACGATCCGCTGGCGTTCATGATCGAAGAGACGCATAAGCGGGGAATGGAGTTTCACGCCTGGTTTAACCCGTTCCGGGCGACGGTCGACGGGAAGACGGACGGCCTGCCCGCGAACCATGTGGCGATTGCCCATCCGGACTGGGTCGTGCTGTCTGGCGGCAAGCACTACATCAATCCGGGAATCCCCGACGCGCGGCAGCACATTATCGACGCGATTATGGAAGTCGTACGAGGCTACGATATCGACGGCGTTCACCTGGACGACTATTTTTACCCGTCGGGCGGAACGTTCGCCGACGATGCGGCGTATGCGGCATACAATCCGGGCAAGCTAAGCAGCAAAGCCGACTGGCGGCGCGACAATATCAACCGCTTCGTTCAGGAGCTGGGCGAGTCGATCCATCGGGCCAAGCCGCTGCTCGCGTTCGGCATCAGCCCGTTCGGCGTCTGGCGCAACGTCGCCGACGATCCGACCGGTTCGGATACGCGGGCCGGTGTGACGACGTACGACAGTATGTACGCGGATGTGCGCACCTGGATCAGACAGGGGTGGATCGATTATGTCGCTCCGCAAATTTATTGGAGCCTCACGTTCGACGTCGCCCGCTACGACAAGCTGGTCGACTGGTGGGCGAACGAGGTGAGGGGGACCAACGTCGAGCTGCTGATCGGCCATGCGCCCTACAAGCTCGGCACGAAGGAAGCCGGCTGGAGCAGCGCCCAGGAGATTATCGACCAGTTGAACTACAATAAGAACGTTATCGAGGTGCAGGGCGACATCTTCTTCAGCGCCAAGGACCTGCGGAGAAATCCGCTTGGACTGATTCCGCTTCTTCAGGAATATTACCGGCAATAGCGCCCCAATGATGGGGCTGTCCCGTAAGTCAATTAGAGGCCAAAAGTATAAAATGATCGATTTATTACCATGGGGATATATCTTCTTCCGCTGCAATGTACCCAGAAAGTGACGAGAAGCTTCGCAGCTTATTCCGATTACTTTCCGGGGGACCCCGAAGCGCGGCCATGAAATCGGGAATGGATGAACCCGTAACAGGGTAATTTCATGACCGTATGAGGCAGGCACTTCGCTCTACAGGAGATATATCCCCATTCTTTTTTTCTGTGCCCGACCCATTCGCATACATGAACTCAAAGGAATCGCAAACCCCCTACTCAAACCACTCTCTTTACGGCCCAACGGACCAATGCGGGCAGCTGGCCCCATTTAGCGGTCTAGGGGGGCCGCTACGTAAGCCCATTCGGGCAGTTGAGCGCATTTAGCGGTCTGCCAGGCCGTTACGGAGGTCCATTCGAGAAGCTGGCCGCATTTAGCGGTCTGGCAGAAGCTGTCGATTAACTGTGGAAAAGGCATGGTCATCGCGACCGTGCTTTTTCTCCCCCTCCCCGCCGCTAACCTTGGTATAATTTCTATATCAAATTGTCCGGGGGGCACATATGCATAACGTCCGTTACAAAACGTTCG
>NZ_JBHMDN010000037.1:0-51220 GCF_042431195.1 Cohnella cellulosilytica | reverse complement strand
GCAAGATAGTCCGCTCGACTTGCATGTATTAGGCACGCCGCCAGCGTTCGTCCTGAGCCAGGATCAAACTCTCCATAATAGGACTCACCGAAGGTGATGTCCAACGCGTTTCGACGGCAGGGTTCCGTTAGGAATCCCGAGAGTCGAAATCGCGACTTACAGAGCCTTTGAAGCTCAATTCTTGCTGGTTACCGTCTTTCGACGATCGTTTGTTTCTTACGCTCAATGTTCAGTTTTCAAAGAACAATCGGTGTTACTTTTTTGCCCACCGCGCTAACGGCGACTTTCATAATATATCACATTCATTTTTTCAGTGCAAGTGTTTTTTTGAAAAGTTTCTACCCTCAAAAAACAAAATCCTACTCGTTGTTTTCCGGATAATTCGGATCGTTCCAAATCTTCGCCAGTTGCTCTCCCGAATGGATCTCGATTACCGACGAATCTGCTTTGGACGTATTGGCAAAAAACAGGGCCAGCGCAGCGTACGCAAATCCCGCAACAAGCAAAGCTCCTCCGGCTGGACATTTAAACGTCTACCAAGGGGAACGGAACGTCCTGCGACGTCCTTGGAATCGGCGGGATGACGAAAAAGAAACCTCTAAAGGCAACGGGCCCTTAGAGGTCTCGACTGTGACTACCCCGAATTCGAGGAACTTTGCTGGAAGGTCATAACATCGGGATGAAGCGCCAATTCATCGACGAATTGCACAAGCATGTTTTCGTTGGCCACCTTCACGGTAAGATGAATTTTAACGCAAGGCTCTCTTGGTTCAGGGCCGAACGATTGCTCCTCTTTATTGACCGCCATATCTACGATAACGATCCCGTTTTCTTCGATCACTCGCACCACTTCTTTTACCGTTCCGGCCCGGCAGCCTATTTTCATCTCCATCTTGATTTTGCGTTTAACGCTGAAGAACCGTTTCTCCCAACGATTAAGCAGGAACAAACAGAAGAGAACGACAAACGTCGTGAGCAGGGAGACGAAGTAGAAGCCCGCTCCCACGCACAGTCCGATTGCGGCCACAACCCACAAGGAGGCGGCCGTGGTCAATCCCGAGATCGTAAACCCGTTGCGCATAATCGCGCCGGCGCCCAGGAAGCCGATGCCGCTTATCACTTGCGCAGCAAGCCGTGCCGGGTCCATCCTGACATTCAGTTCGTCCGAGAACTGGGAGAAGCCGTAGATAGACAGCAGCATAATTGCAGTCGAGCCGACGCACACCAGAATATGCGTCCGGAACCCGGCGGCGCGATTGCTCCATTCCCGCTCCAACCCGACGAATCCGCCGGCCACTACCGATAATACGACCCTCAACGCCAGCTCCCAGTGTGAAATCGCCCAAACCCCATGACCCATCATCGTTTTCCTCCATCTATAGTTAGACAAAGACACCGATTCTGTTCTGCGCTTTCCCCCATGGAAAGCACACAACCGAATACGGCGTCTCCTCATCTCAAGCCCGTCTTATTTAATGCTATCCCTATCCTGAATCGTCTCCGACAAAAACGCGTTCGTCATCCTAAGGATGCCGCAGGCGTTTTTGCTTGCCGATTATTTCGTAGAGAACACTTCGCAAATATACCATTGGCGGTTAAGCCCAAGATTGACGATCTGGCCGTTGATCGAGATCATCGGACGAGTCGGATACTGACGGTCGGTAAAAACGATCTCGCCGATGCGGCCATCGTTGAGCTTGACGAACACACCGTTATGAAACTGCGTCGTTCTCTCGATGAAAGTCTGCACGTATAGAGGGTCCAGCTTGCCGAACGATCCCGCGTACAGCTCCTCGAGAACGAGATACGGCGATTCCGCTTTGCGATAGTTCCGATTGGAGGTCATCGCATGGTACATATCGGCGATCGCTACGATCTTGGCGTAAGGATGGATCTTCTCCCCTTTGACCTTCATCGGATAACCGCTGCCGTCGATCCGCTCATGGTGCTGCAGCGCCGCAAGCCATATGCCCTGGTTAAAAGAAGCGATCCCCTCGAGCAGCTTGAATCCGTATACGGGATGCTGCCTCATTTCCTGAAGTTCTTCCGAGGTCAGCTTGGACGGCTTGTTGAAGATCGCTTGATCGACCTTCACGTTGCCGATGTCGTGAAGCAGCCCGGCCATCGCGATCGGCAGCCAATCTTTCTCGGGGAACTTATTCCACTTGGACAGCTGATAGGAAGTCAACGCGCACAGGACGCTGTTGCGAATAAGCACATCCGGCTCTCCGGCCGTCGGAGGCGCCGAGAAGGTTAATACGTTATATTCATCCATATGCGCGATCAACGCGGTTAATCCATTGCGCAGCTCGAGCACCGGAATTTTCTGGCCGGAATTCACCATCGATATCGCGCGCTGCAGCACCTTCTCCATCAGCAGAAATTCCTGCTGCAAGGAAGTGAGCTTCGTTTCCACGGCTGCCGCGACCTCGCCGGTGCTCTCTTCGACCGAAGGCTCCTCCAGTCCGCTGCGAATGATTTCCACGCTGGGAATAAGGAAGGCTTGGAGAATTTCCCTATCCCTGTCCGACAGGATGCGCCCTTCCTGCAGAAGCACGCTCCCCAGAGCGGTCTGTACGTCGCTGCCCAGTCGATCGCCTGTCTGTACCTGTGTAATCGGAATGATCGGCATACCGCATCTCCCTCTCCAGCCTGCGACTCTTGAACAAGAAGACAGCCGATTAGCTGTCTCCTTCTTCGCCTTCGATTTCTTCGGCGTCCGTCTCGTCCTCGCTTCTCGGGGCCCGCGCTACGGTAGCAACGGAATCCTCGTCGCGAATGTTGATCAGCTTGACGCCTTGCGTAATTCTGCCCATCGAATTGATGCCGGACATGCTCATGCGGATCAGCGTTCCGGAAGAGGTCATGATCATCAGATCCTCTTCGTCGTGAACGACCTTCAAGCCGACGATTTCCCCGTTTTTATCCGTCACGTTCAGCGTCTTGATCCCTTTGCCGCCGCGAGTCTGGGACCGATATTCCGTCATCGGGGTCCGCTTGCCGTAGCCTTTGGCCGTTACGATCAGCACGTCCTGCTCCGGCTCGACGACATCCATGTCGATGACTTTATCCCCGCCGTCCAGTTGGATGCCCTTCACGCCCGTAGCGGAACGGCCCATGGCGCGAACGTCCTCTTCGGAGAAACGAATGGACATGCCGTGGCTCGTTCCCATCACGATCTCGCGGGAGCCGTCCGTCAGCTTGACGCCGATCAGATCGTCGTCCTCGCGCAAGGAGATCGCGATGAGGCCGACTCTGCGAATGTTCGCGTAATCGTTCAAAGGCGTCTTCTTGACGATCCCGTTTTGCGTCGCGAAGAAGAGGAAGCGGTCGGGCTCGAACGATTCGACCGGGATAACCGCGTTGATCGTCTCGCCCTGCTCAATCTGGATCAGGTTGATGATCGGCGTTCCCTTTGCCGTACGGCTCAGATCCGGAATTTCGTAAGCCTTCATCCGGAAGACGCGGCCCTTGTTCGTAAAGAACAGCAAGTAGTGGTGGGTGTTGGAGATGAACAGATTTTCGATAAAATCCTCATCCTTGGTGCCCATTCCCGTAATGCCTCTTCCTCCGCGCTTCTGACTGCGGTAAGTGGAGACCGGAAGCCGCTTGATATACCCGGCATGGGTCATCGTTATGACCACATCGTCGCGCGGAATGAGATCCTCGTCGAGAATTTCATCGTCGCTGACCGTAATTTCCGTGCGGCGCTCGTCGCCGTACTTCTCCTTGATCTCTTCGAGCTCCTCGTGAATGATGTCGTTCACCAGGTTTTCGTCCGCGAGAATGGCTTTGTACTCCGCGATCTTCGCCAGCAATTCCGCGTACTCCTGCTCGATCTTCTCGCGTTCCAGTCCGGTCAGCCGCTGCAGACGCATCTCCAGAATCGCTTGCGCCTGATCGTGCGACAGTCCAAACCGCGATATCAAGCCGTCGCGCGCTTCGTCGGTCGTGCGGGAAGCGCGAATCAGCGCGATGACCTCGTCCAGATGATCCAGCGCGATGCGCAAGCCTTCCAGAATGTGGGCTCTCGCTTCGGCTTTCTTCAGATCGTATTCCGTGCGCCGGCGGATAACTTCCACCTGGTGCAAAATATAGTTTTGCAGCACGTCCTTCAGGTTAAGCACCTTGGGCTCGTTCTTGACCAGCGCCAGCATGTTCACGCCGAAGCTCGTCTGCATCTGCGTCTGCTTATACAGATTGTTAAGCACGACCGTCGGCGTCACGTCGCGGCGCAGCTCGATGACGATCCGCATGCCGTTGCGGTCGGATTCGTCGCGCAAGTCGGTAATGCCGTCGATCTTCTTCTCGCGCACCAGCTCGGCGATCTTCTCGACGAGTCTGGCCTTGTTCACCTGATACGGAATCTCGTGAACGAGAATGCGCGCTTTGCCGTTGTTCTCCTCGATCGTCGCCCGCGCCCTCATCGTAACCGAGCCGCGGCCCGTCGCATACGCTTGGCGAATGCCGACCCGGCCGAGAATAAGACCGGCCGTCGGGAAGTCGGGACCCTTGACGTATTCCATCAAGTCGTAAGGCGTCAATTCCGGGTCCCGGAGCAGCGCCTGCGTGCCTTCGATAACCTCCTTGAGGTTATGCGGAGGGATGTTGGTCGCCATGCCGACCGCGATGCCTGTCGTACCGTTCACGAGCAGGTTCGGGAATCTAGCCGGCAATACGACGGGCTCCGACTCTTCGCCGTCGTAGTTCGGCTGGTAGTCGATCGTCTCCTTGTTGATATCGCGAAGCATCTCCATCGCGATCTTGGACAGCCGCGCCTCGGTATACCGCATAGCCGCGGCGGAGTCTCCGTCGATCGAACCGAAGTTCCCGTGGCCGTCGACCAGCATGTAGCGAAGGGAGAAATCCTGCGCTTGACGAACCATCGCTTCGTAGATCGAGGAATCGCCGTGAGGGTGGTATTTACCGATAACTTCTCCGACGATTCTCGCCGATTTCTTGTAAGGCTTGTCCGGCGACATCCCCAGTTCGGACATCGCGTAAAGAATACGTCTTTGCACCGGCTTCAGACCATCCCGAACATCCGGAAGCGCCCGGCTGACGATAATGCTCATGGCGTAATCCATGAACGATTCCCGCATCTCGACCCCGATATCGCGGTCGCGAAGCTGGGAGCGTTGTTCTTCCGACATGAAGATCCTCCTTAGCGAATATACAAGCAGAACGCGCTTGCGAATCTGTACACCGCAAGGCGTATACCGTCATAGATTAGTAAATATGCAATAATTCCATTATACCATATTCCTAGGGAAAGGTTGGATGAACCTGCATGCCGATCCAGCGCGTCCGCAGCAAACGGGCCAAGACGAACGCCCTGATGGCCGATCCCGAGCTTAGAGATTACATTCCCGCCACCGAAAGCTTCGACCGCCGCACCGTGGAGCGAATGTTGGAGCAATTCGGAATGATCTATGTCAAACCCGTCAATGGAACGTTCGGCCGGGGCGTCATCCGGATCGAGAAGCCGGAGACCTCCTCCGCTTACCGCTTCCAGTCCGGGGAGAGGCGTTACGAGTTTCCGTCGTTCGACGGAATGTACCGCAGGCTTCTAAGTGTGAAGAAGCCGAGGGCCTACTTAAGCCAGCAGGGAATTCATCTTCTGAAATATCAAGGGAGAAGCTTCGATCTGCGCGTCATGGTCCAGATCAATCCCCAATCCGTCTGGGAGACGACCGGCATGATCGGGCGCGTCGCCCATCCGCGGAAGATCGTCACGAACTATCATGCCGGCGGAACTCCTGCACCGGTCCGGACGCTGATGGCCGAACATCTGACTTCCGAGCAGTGGCCGCCGTTCGAAGACCGTCTGCGCAAGCTTGGCGTATCCGTCGCTGCGGCGCTGGCCCGAAGATTCCCGAGATTAAAGGAAATCGGCATCGATATCGCGGTGGACGAGAGCCTTAAGCCGTGGATTCTCGAGGTGAACACGCTGCCCGACCCGTTCCTGTTCAGGAGGCTGCCGGACAAGAGCGTCTTCCGCAAAATCTACGCCTACGCCGTCTCCTACGGCCGGTTCAAGTCTCGCAAACGCAGGGCGTAGTCCGCACAGGGGGTATCTCCCTTGAGAGATACCCCCTGTTGATTCTAGCGCTTATACGTCCAGATTTTTGACGTATCGAGCGTATTGTTGGATGAAATCCCGGCGGGGTTCGACGTTGTCGCCCATCAAGGTATCGAACATGAGGTCGGCTTTGATCGCGTCTTCGATGCGCACCTGCAGCATCGTTCGGGTAGCAGGGTCCATCGTCGTCTCCCACAGCTGCTCCGCGTTCATCTCGCCAAGACCTTTATAACGCTGAATGTTCAGCTTGACGCCTTCGCCGAACTCGGCGATCGCTTCGTCCCGCTGCTTCTCGTTCATCGCGTAGCGGACCGTCTTGTTGCGCTCAATCTTGAACAGGGGCGGCTGGGCGATATAGACGTAACCTTCCTCGATCAGCTTGCGCATGAAGCGGTAGAAGAACGTCAACAGCAACGTGCGAATATGCGCTCCATCGACGTCGGCGTCGGTCATGATGATGATCTTGTGATAGCGTGCTTTCGCAATATCGAAATCGTCGCTGATCCCCGTCCCGAGCGCCGTAATCATCGCCCGAATTTCCAGGTTGGACAGGATTTTATCCAGACGCGCCTTCTCGACGTTCAGAATTTTACCGCGCAGCGGCAGGATCGCCTGGAAATGACGGTCCCGTCCTTGCTTGGCCGATCCGCCCGCGGAGTCCCCTTCCACGATATACAGCTCGGAGATCGAGGCGTCCTTGGAGGAGCAGTCGGCCAGCTTGCCCGGCAGCGAGCTGACCTCGAGCGCGCTCTTGCGCCGCGTCAGCTCCCGCGCCTTGCGCGCCGCTTCCCGGGCTCTTGCCGCCTGCAAGCCCTTGTCCATGATCTTCCGGGCGACGGCCGGATTCTCGTCGAGAAACTGCAGCAGCTTCTCGCTGAACAGCGATTCGACGATGCCGCGCACTTCGCTGTTGCCGAGCTTCGTCTTCGTCTGTCCTTCGAACTGCGGCTCGGGAATTTTCACGGAGATGATCGCCGTCAGACCTTCCCGCACGTCGTCTCCCGACAGATTGGACTCGCTTTCCTTCACGAAGCCCATTTTCCGCGCGTAATCGTTAATGATCCGCGTCAGGGCGCTCTTGAAGCCGGACTCGTGGGTGCCGCCCTCGTGCGTGTTGATGTTGTTCGCGAACGAGTACAGGTTTTCGGAGTACCCGTCGTTATATTGCATCGCGACTTCGCAATGAATGGCATCCTTCGCGCCTTCGACGTAGATCGGCTGCTCGTGCAGCGGCTCGCGAGTCCGGTTCAAATATTTGACGAACTCCACGATCCCTCCGTCGTAATGGAACGAATCGTGCATATCGGTGCGCTCGTCCGTCAGCGTAATTTGAATCCCCTTATTCAGGAAAGCAAGCTCGCGAATTCGGCCGACGAGAATTTCGTAGTCGTAGACGGTCGTCTCGGTGAAAATCTCGGGGTCCGGCTTAAACCTCGTCTGGGTTCCCGTCTCGTTCGTTTCCCCGATCACCTTCAGATCGTACTGCGGAGCGCCGCGGCGATATTCCTGCTGATGGATATGCCCGTCGCGCTTGACGGTGACGATCACTTGCTCGGATAACGCGTTCACGACGGAGACGCCAACCCCGTGCAAGCCCCCGGACACCTTGTACCCTTCGCCGCCGAACTTGCCGCCCGCGTGGAGGACGGTCATGACGACTTCAAGCGTAGACTTCTGCAGCTTCGCATTCAAACCGACCGGAATCCCCCGGCCGTTGTCGATGACGGTAATGCTGTTGTCCTCGTGTATAATGACGTCGATCCGGTTACAATAGCCGGCCAACGCTTCGTCAATGCTGTTGTCGACGACCTCCCACACCAGATGGTGCAGTCCTTTGCCGCTGGTCGAACCGATATACATGCCCGGGCGCTTCCGGACCGCTTCCAGTCCTTCGAGCACCTGAATCTGACTTTCATCGTAACTATTCTGTTGATTAACGGACAAACCTTCCACCGCCTTCTTTACGTAACAGCTACCCTTCCAAGACTCGCGTTCTCTTCTTCAAAGTGGACGCGGAGATCGGAGAGTAATAAACCTTGTGCTCCGTGACGACGATCGACTTGGGGTCTTCTTCTCCGATCGTTTCGACTTCTTTATTCCTCTGCGCATGCAGAACGAACTGCCGCGACAGCTTCGAGGACTGTTCGATCGAAATATCGAAGATCGCAATAAGCTGCGACGTTCGGATAATCTTTTCCCCGCCCAGATGGATGTACACGAAGTTCCTCCTTATCGCTAGCGCAGCAATTGGCCGTCTCTCACGTGAAACAGGGAGGCGTCCTTCAATCGGCTCATGTTGACGCTCTCCAGCCCGGTTGTCGTGATGAAGGTCTGCACGCGGCTCTGGAACGTCTCGATAAGCTGCGTCTGCCGAGTCTGATCCAGCTCGGACAGCACGTCGTCGAGCAGCAGGAGCGGATACTCCCCGATCTCTTCGTGCATCAATTCCAATTCGGCCAGCTTAAGCGACAGCGCTGCCGTTCGCTGCTGACCCTGGGAACCGAAGGACTGCACGTCCTTGCCGTTAATGGCGAAACCCAGATCGTCGCGATGAGGACCGGCCAGCGTCGTGCCCCGCCTGAATTCCTGTTCCTTGCTCTGTGTTAACTTTATCATAAATTGCCCAAATAAAGAAGATTGATCTTGGTCCCCCATGCTATCCGCAGTTCCGAACGAAGGTTTGTATTCCACAGCCAGATGTTCGGTTCCTCCGGTAATCCCGGCATGGATCTTTTCCGCCCACTTCTGCAGCTGTACAATAAAGTTTTTCCTTTTTTGCATCATTTTAACACCGGTCCGGGCAAGCTGTTCATTCCAGACATCCAACATTTCCGGAGAAGCCCGCCGAATGTCGGTCGACTTCAGATAGTTGTTCCGCTGCTGCAGGATTTTCTGGTATTGCTGCATGTCGTACAAATAACCGGGATGCACCTGGCCGATCTCCATGTCCATGAACCGGCGGCGCACTCCCGGTGCTCCCTTGACGATATCCAGATCCTCCGGGGCGAACAGCACGACGTTAAGCGTGCCGACGAAAGTGCTCAGCTTGCGCTGCTCCAGACCGTTGATCTTCGCTTTCTTCCCTTGCGCCGACAACTGCAGCTCCAGGCTGACGTCGCCCATCCGGCGGGTCATCTCGGCCCGAATAACCGCGGCCCCGCGGTCCCAGCCGATCAGCTCCTTATCCTTCGAGGTGCGATGCGATTTGGTGAGCGACAGCACGTGGATCGCTTCCAGCAGGTTCGTCTTCCCCTGGGCGTTCGGACCGATGAAAATATTGACGCCGCCCTCCGTCGTCAGCTTGACGGAATCGTAGTTGCGATAGCCTTGCAGCTCCATCGCTTTTAACTGCATTCCACATTCACTCTCCAACCGGCTTGCCGAAAGCCCCAGCGCATTACCGGGTTTCGATCGCGAACGATCCGTACCCTTCCACTTCGACGGTGTCCCCGACTCTTAGCTTGCGCCCTCTGCGGTTGTCGGGTTCTCCGTTCACGAGGACGCGCTTTTCCTGCAGAAAAAATTTGACTTCCCCGCCGGTTCCGATGCAGTCCGCCAGCTTGAGAAATTGTCCGAGCGTAATGTATTCGGTCAAGATTCCGATGCTCTTCATCCGCTTCTCCTCAATTCGTCGTCCGGTAGGGAAGAATGAGATGCAGGCTGAGCTGATGGTCGTTCGGCCGGATAATGATCGGGCTCATCGAACCGTTAAAGCCAATGAACAGCTCCTCGCTGTCGATGACCTTCAAGACGTCGAGCATATATTTGGAGTTGAAAGCGATCTTGAGCGGCTCGCCGCGCATCTCGCTGACGCTGAGTTGTTCCGTTACTTTGCCCAGCTCGGAGGAGCTCGACGAAATTTCGATGCCGCCGTTTTCGGTCGTGACGAGACGAACGATGTTCGTCTTCTCCTCCCGGGAGAGCAGATACGCCCGGTCGATCGAGTCGCTGAGCTGTCTCGTGTTCAGGACGAGTTCTGTTTTGAAGCTTTGCGGAATAATCTTTGAAGTATCGGGATAAGTTCCGTCGAGCATTCTCGAATAAAACAGCACGTTGCCGAGCTTGAACAAAACCTGGTTCTCGGCCACCACGATGTCGACCATCACGTTCTGGTCGGGCACGATCTTCGAGAGCTCGCTCAGCGTTTTTCCGGAAATAACGATATTGGAAAACCGCATATCGTCCGACGCCACCGTCGATTGACGGCTGGCCAGGCGGTGGCGGTCGGTCGCCACGAATTTGAATTCGCCGTCGTGCAGGTTCCAGAGAACGCCGGTCAGGATCGGCGTCGATTCGTTCGTCGTCACCGCGAATACCGTCTGCCGGATCATATCCCGCAGCAAATCTCCGGGAATCGAAACGATCTGCTCTTCCATCAGGGAAGGAAGCACCGGGAATTCCTCGGGATCGAGGCCGACGAGCTGGATCTCGGTCGCTCCGGACGTAATCATCGTCTGGAACCTTTCGCCGACTTCGATATGTACTTCTTCATGCGGCAGCTTCTTGACGATTTCCACGAAAAATTTGGCCGTCAGAACGACGCTCCCCGGCTTAACGACGGTAGCGATCGTCTTGTCTGCGGTCTCAAGGGGAATAAAGCTCTGGATCGAGATGTCGGTGTCGCTCGCCGTCAGCGTAATGCCGGAGAAGCCAGCGTCAAGCTTGATGCCGCTCAGAATCGGAATGGTCGTTCTGGAGCCGACGGCTTTGGATACGTGTTGAATCGCTTCGTTCAATTCGTTGCGCAATATCGTAAATTTCATGAATTCACCTCATCGATTTGTCTATTGTAGCATGTTTTAAATATTAAGTCGTAGTAGGGGCCCTGAATATGTGGATAACCGCGAAAAAACTCGAAACAACGCCTATCCACATGTGGATTTGTTGTGAACAGGCGTCGGATGTTTTTTTTACGTCAAATTTTTAATTTTCTCGGTCAAGCTGTTGATAATTTTATAGAGATCCTGGTCGACCTTGAGCAGCTGCGAGATTTTCTCGTGGGCGTGAATGACGGTCGTATGGTCGCGTCCGCCGAACGCGTCCCCGATCTTCGGAAGCGAATAATCGGTCAGCTCGCGCGAGAGATACATGGCGATCTGGCGGGGGAAAGCGACGGCTTTCGTCCGTTTGCGCGCCTTGAAGTCCTCCAGCTTAAGCCCGTAATAGTCGCCGACCCGCTGCTGAATGTCCTGCATCGTAATGAGCCGGTTGCGGCCCGTCGGCAAAATATCCTTCAGCGCTTCGGCCGCCAGATGAGCGGAAATGTCCTGATTCGTGAGCGAAGAATAAGCGACGATGCGAATAAGAGCGCCTTCGAGCTCGCGAATGTTGGAATCGATCATGTTGGCGATATACATCATCGCTTCGTTCGGAATGTCGAGGTTTTCCGCCTTGGCCTTCTTGCGGAGAATCGCGATCCGCGTCTCCAGGTCGGGCGGCTGAATATCGGTGATGAGTCCCCATTCGAACCTGGAACGAAGCCGTTCTTCGAGCGTCGGAATTTCCTTGGGCGGGCGGTCGCTCGAGATGACGATCTGTTTGTGCTCCTCGTGAAGCGCGTTAAAGGTGTGGAAAAACTCCTCCTGCGTTCCTTCCTTGCCGGCCAGGAACTGAATATCGTCGATGAGCAGCACGTCGATGTTGCGATATTTGTTCCGGAAGCTCTCGCCCCGATTGTCGCGGATCGCGTTGATGAACTCGTTCGTGAATTTCTCGGAGGATAAGTATAAAACCTTCATATGAGGGTTATGTTCCAATATATAATGGCCGATCGCGTGCATCAGATGGGTTTTGCCGAGTCCGACGCCTCCGTACATGAAAAAAGGGTTGTACGATTTGGCCGGCAGCTCCGCGACGGCCAGCGAGGCGGCGTGCGCGAACCGGTTGGCGGCGCCGATGACGAACGTATCGAACGTATATTTCGGATTGAGCATATGCATCATCGGTTCTTCCAATGCAGGCTGGCTCGCGACCGAAATTTGCGGGGCCGCTTCGGGCGGCTCCGGCGGACGGGCCTCTTCGATGGAAAACTTCACGTCGACGGGTCTGCCGACATATTCGGAGATCGTCGAAGCGACGAGCTTCATATAGCGCGTTTCCAACCACTCCACGGCAAAGGTCGTCGGCGCAGTGACGAGAACGGCGTTATCGCTGACGAACGCGGCTTTCGTCGACTTGAACCAAGTGTCGAAGCTGGGCTTGCTGAGCTTCGTCTGGATGACCGACAACACCTGCTGCCAGATTTCATTGTTGGGGTTGTCCACGACAATTTCTCTCCTTTTACTCCTCGCAAGGACAAAAAATAAGCGGAGAACGTGAAGCCGAACGCGATTCGACCAGTTATCCACAGTATTCCCTGAATTATTATGAGGGTTATCCACGAATGTGGGGATTTGTTCACAAAGTTATTCACAGGGTGTTAGTAATTCGAGGGTAAATTTTCCGAATCCACGGGTAAAGACATGACTAATCATAGCAGACAAAGCCTCTAAATTCAATGAAATTCCCCCTGTTATCCACAATTTCAATAACTTGTGGATGAAAACTGTGCACAGCACAAGATATTGTTGATAATTTGTGAGACGATCCGACAGGGAAGTCAAAAATTCGTTTTTTTCGTCCGGGTTGTGCACATGTGCATAAGTTTAACCGAAAAAAACGTCTGTCCACAAGAGAAAAAAGCCCCTGCAAAGCAGCGGCAAGCCTGTCGGCTTACGCGAGCTTTACAAGGGCTGGGCGGCGGAGATGATCCGTTAATCGTCGTAAAGATCGTCATCATCGTCGTCATAATCCACAGACAGGATTTTGCCTGTATGAGCGTGGACGTTGATCTCGGCTTCCCCGCGATCGGTTTTTAGCTCGATCTCGTAATGAAGCACTCCGTCATCATCATCAGTATCCAGCTCCGTTTTGACGACCGTGCCGTTCACGCGGTCCGCCGCGATCCGGGAAGCTTGCTCGGCGCTAATCGCCGGTTTGTCGGCGGAAGATGAGGGGGAGGGGGAAACGGACGGAGACGGGGAAGCTGAAGATTTCTCTCCGACAGCTGTTCGGCGATTGTCGCTGCGGTCGTCGTCCGGGTCGTCCCGCTCTACTTTTAAGGTTTTACCGGTTTGGGCGTCGATATGCACGTCGTATTCCCGATTATTTTTAAGCACGTCCACATCGTAGTAAACGACTCCCCGTTCTTTCTCCAGTTCCGCGCGGACGGCTTGACCGTTAACCGCCGTCGCCGCGAGCTCCTTCACTTTATTTATTCCTATCCGTCCATGATCGCTGGCGCTAGCCGCGAACCCCTTCGTTGCGGCGCCCGCGCCGGTCGCGACGACCGTCAGGAGCGCGGCGGACAGCAGAATCGTTTTCGTTTTGTTTTTCATTATGTGCATTCTCCTCTCTTGGCGTATCGTACAGGTATAGAGTAAGCCCTGAAGATGAGAGGAACAGGATAAGAACATTAGAAAACGATGAGAACGTGGGAACGGCGTCGTTAAAGATCAAGCATCGTCGCCGCCTTGTTTATCTTGCTTAGTCATCCTTATCATCTTTACGATCCTTGTCGTTTTCGTCGTCCCAGATGACCGACATGACTTCGCCGGATACGGCGTTCACCTGCACGTCGGCATCCCGTCCGCCTTCGACGTCGACCTCAACGAGATAATATGCGTTCCCCGCGGCCGAGCCCTTGAGCTCGGCATCCTCTGCCGTTCCCTGCACATGGACGGCGGCGATCTTTTTGGCCCGTTCGACCCCGATAAACGGGAGCGGCTTACCGGCGTTTTCTCCAGGCGATGCCGTCGAAGGGGGAACGTTTGGGGAAGGGGGCGGACTCGAGGACTCGGAAGGCGGCGTCGGAGCGGGCTTGTTGTCTTGATCCGCGGTTTGGAGTCTTTCCAGGTAAACGATCTCGCCGCTGACGGCGTCGGCTTTAACCCGGTAGAGTCCTTGGTCCGTTTCCAGCAGCAGCACATATTGATCTTCCGCTTTGACGAGATTTTTGACCGTGCCGGGATATCGGGAGAGCACCGCTTCCTGCAGCGCTTCGCGCGAGACTGGCTCCGGTTGTTCGGCCCATGGCCTCCATAGCGCCGCGGCGATAACGATTCCGGCGAGCGGTATGGCGATATAAGCCGCAAGCCGAAGCGTTCGTTTAGTCATCTTTAGCGTCTCCTCCTGTTAAGTCATCCCTACATTACGACACAAAGATTAGAAATCGATGAGAGCCATGGGAAAATGATGGTGCGTATCGCGCAACATTCATCGGGACGCCGGCAGCCGGATCGTCGCTGTCGTGCCGACGCCCTCGAGGCTGTCCAGCTCGACGCTTGCCCCGATCGCTTCGGCGATTTCCTTTGCCAACGACAAGCCGAGTCCGAAGCCGCCGTTGCGCCGGGTTCGCGCTTGGTCGACGCGGTAGAACCGATCAAACACCTTCGGAAGCTCGTGCTTCGGGATGCCGACGCCGCGGTCGGCAATGCGAATCCATGCCGATTCGCCATCCGCGCCTACCGTGATGGCGATCGGTTCTTCGCTGTATTTCCTGGCATTGTCCAGGAAGAGGAAGAGCAGCTGCCGCAGCAGGCTCCTGTCGCAGAGAACGACGGCGGGAGATTCGGCTTCCACGTGGACGTCGCGGCGATACGCTTTGCGGAAGGCGTCGGCTTCGCCGATTGCCAACTGCTCGAGATCCAGCGCCTCCGGGTTCGCGTTCCAGCCACTTCGGCTTCTGGCGAGCAGGAGCAGCTGCTCCGTCATTTCCCTCATGCGGACCGCTTCCGAATGAATCGCTTCGACAGATTCGGCGAACAAGTCGGGACGCTCCAAGCCTTTGCGCTTCAGCAGATTCGCGTAGCTTTCTATGACGGTCAGCGGAGTTTTCAGCTCGTGAGAAGCATTGGAGGCGAAGCGCTCCTGCTTCTCAAAGTTGCTCTCCAGCAGCTCGATCATCCGGTTGAACGTCCGTCCCATTTCCGACAGCTCGTCCTTGGCCGAATCGTCGAACTCCAGCCGCTTAAACCTTCCGCTTTCCCGGATTTCCTTCATCGTCTTTGTCATGTTCGCGATCGGCTGCACGATCAGCTTGCCGAGCCATCGCCCGGAAGCGACGACGGGAACGAGCGCGAGCACGGTAACCGCGATCAGGACGATCCGCAACGATTGCAGATTGTCCGTCGTCTCGCGCAAGCTGCGAACGACCTGCACGTTGACGACTGAGCCGTCGTTCCAAATGACGGGCAGCGAGACGAGCGCGTATTTTTCTCCGGCATAGGGGATGGCTTGCTTGATTTTCTCCGGATAGAAACGGGTGTCCAGCTTGCTGAGCTTCGATTGGGACGATGAAGTAACGGGAGGATAATCGATTCCATCCTCCTGCGCAACGATTCGCAGCATGCCGTCAGCCGGAACGTAGGCCCGCAGCAAGTCCCGGACGGGAAATCCGGCCGCGTTCCGGCGGATGCCTTCGGCAATCGCGGCGGCTTCCGTCTCGGCTTGCTTCATCTCGCTGCCAAGCGACATCCGATCGAACAGCAAATAGATCAAGGCGTTCATCAAGATCAGCAGGACGGCGAACAGAAGGGAGGAATAGAGATGGATTTTGTTTTTCAGTCTCATGGCGCATCCTTAAGCACGTAGCCGACGCCCCGAACGGTACGAATCAGCTCCGGCTCCCGCCCTTGATCGATTTTCTTTCGGATATAGCGGATATAGACGTCGACGACGTTCGTCTCCCCGTAATAATCGAATCCCCACACCGCTTCCAGAATTTGCTCTCGGGTAAGCACCTGGCGCTTGTTCTTGAGCAGGAAGACGAGTAGGTCGAATTCGCGCGGCGTCAGCTCCACCGGATCGCCTGCGCGGACGACTTCCCTTGTTTTCTCGTTGACCTTGAGATCCGCCGCGGCAATCCACTCGCCCTCCGAAGAATCCGTCCCGGGTCGCTGCCGAAGCGAGGCCCGGATTCGCGCCAGCAGCTCCTCGATCTGAAACGGCTTCGTTACGTAATCGTTCGCTCCGTAATCGAGACCGGATACTTTGTCTTCGACGGAGCCTTTGGCGGTCAGAAGAATGACCGGGGTGTGTGCGTCGTGGGAGCGGATTCGACGGAGCAGCTCGATTCCGCTCATGCCGGGAAGCATGATGTCGAGCAGGATGAGGTCCCATTTTTCCCCTCGATACGCTTCCAGAGCATCGATTCCGTTCCCGTATCTGGCGACCCGGTATCCTTCGATCTCGAGTTCGATTTCGAGCAGCCTCGATATTTTTTCTTCGTCTTCGACGACTAAAATTTTCGTTTCCATATCGGAAGTCTCCTTGGAACGACTTTATATTTATCATATCATGATCCGAAAAGGATATGCCTCGCTTCCTTGGAAGAGAATGGCCGCAATTTCGTTCCAAGCTTCGCCTGGAGATTTATTGACAATTTGGGCTGGGCGTGGTTTAATAGATGGACGTGAGTTTTTAGGTAAGGGGGTTTGATTCATGGGTCCTACATTTAAGCCGAATGTAAGCAAGCGCAAGAAGGTGCACGGGTTCCGCAGCCGCATGAGCACGAAGAACGGCCGCAAGGTTCTCAAAGCTCGTCGCCAAAAGGGTCGCAAAGTATTGTCGGCATAGTTAATGAAAGACCACTTCAGGTGGTCTTTTTTTCTACACTGCAACAGATGGAGCGGGAACGATGCATAGGAAGCTGCGGCTGCGGAAGAGGGAAGATTTCAATACGGTGTACCGGTACGGAAAATCGTTCGCCAATTCGCAGTTTGTCGTGTACTGGCGCAAGCGGGCTCCGACGGGGACTTTCCGAATGGGCGTGTCGGTGAGCAGCAAGCTGGGCGGCGCGGTCGTGCGCAACCGGCTGAGAAGGATGGTGAAGGAGATCGTTCGTCTGAACGCGGCGAAGCTGCAGGAGGATATCGATCTCGTGCTGATCGTTCGGAAGCCCGCGCTGTCGATGGCGTACAAGGAGATGGAAGGCAGCATTCTCCACGTGCTGCGGAAGGCGGGGCTGCTGAAGGGCTCCAAGCCGTTCCAACCTGGCCGCAAGCCGCCGAATTCTCAAGGAAACCGTGGAAATAAACCACATGCAAGCAAAGGCAAATAAAAGCAGGGCGCGCGGACAAGCCTCAGCTTTTCTTTGCCTTCTTTAATATGGTATAGTTGTACTGAATAGTTTCAGCCATGATGATTCGGAACGATCCAATCCGCTTTCCCGTTCCGATCGTCTTCGACACAACGCGATTACCCGTTCAACGACGCCGAAGGCGTTATCGCTTGGACGGGCTGTAATCGGATTCAGCAAGTTGAACATTTTACGGCATGCCGGCGATGAAGAGGGGAGTTTTCAGTTTTGTTGCGAAATCGCAAATGGTGGATCGTTCTCGGCGCAATCGCGTTGATGACGCTGCTCGCGGGCTGTACGCCTGCGACTCAGGCAATCACTACGGCGGATATGGCCACGAGCGGTTCCTGGTGGACAAGGAACGTCGTGTACTGGTTCTCGCTGATGCTAGACACGTTCGCGGAATGGTTCGGCGGCGAATACGGACTTTCGATTTTAGTGCTTACCATTATAGTAAGGACGATCATCCTTCCTTTAATGATTAAACAGTATAAGAACACGAAAGCCATGCAAGCCCTCCAGCCGGAGATGCAGAAGATTCGCGAGAAATTCAAGGAAGATCCGAAGAAGCAGCAAGAAGAGATGATGAAGCTGTATCAGACGCATCAGGTCAATCCGCTTGCCGGATGTTTGCCGCTGATCGTGCAGATGCCGATCTTTATTGCGCTGTACAACTCGATTTATCACAACATCGCGATCAGAACGCATTCCTTTATCGGCTTTCAGCTTGGAACGTCGCCGAGCGAGGGGGAGTGGTACTACTACATCATTCCTATCGTCGCCGCGATGACGACGTTTGTCCAATCGATGATGATGTCCCGTCAGCAGACGATGGCCGGACCGATGAAGGGGCTTATGTACGTCTTCCCGGTTCTGATCTTCGTTATGGCGATCAACTTCCCGGTTGCGCTGCCGCTGTACTGGATCTACAGCAACATCTATACGATCGTTCAAAACTATTTCATGTACGGCAAGCCTAAGAAACCGGAACCAGCTCCCGAACCAACACCGAAGAAAGGCAAAGGTAAAGGTAAGGAGGCGCGCGCAAAATGAAAAAGCTCCTGGCATCTGGGAAAACGATAGAAGATGCGGTTCGCAGCGGTCTGGCCCAACTGGGCGTTAACGAAGACCGGGTGAATGTCAAAGTGTTGGAGCAGCCGAGCAAAGGGCTGTTCGGGCTCATCGGAGCCAAAGAGGCAAAAGTGGAGTTGGAATTGCTGCCGGACGGCGTGGAGGAAGCGATACAATTTCTCCGCGACGTGTCGGAAGCGATGAATCTGACCGTTTCCGTTGAACGGGTGGATGAGAATGATGCAGTGCGGATTAACGTTACGGGTTCGGACTTGGGCATTCTGATCGGTCGTCGTGGACAAACTTTGGATTCTCTTCAATACTTGACGAACATCGTGGCTAATCGCCACTCGGACCGTCATCTTCGTATCGTGCTCGATGCCGAGCAATTTCGCGAGCGCCGCCGCCAGACGCTGGAGGCATTGTCCGAACGAATGGCGTCGAAGGTCGTCCGGACGCGCAAGGAGATCGTGCTTGAGCCGATGACCGCACAGGAACGCAAAATTATCCACGCGCGATTGCAGTCTTACCCGAACGTCAAGACGTACAGTCAGGGAGACGAACCGAATCGCCGAATCGTGATCGCTTTAAAGCAATAGCATGTCCGCGCAATGGCTTCCGCAACGTTGGGGGGTCATTGCGTTTTTTGACGGAAAGAGGGATTCGCATGAACGAGGATACGATTGCCGCGATCGCGACGGCGCTCGGCGAAGGCAGCATCGCCGTCGTCAGAGTGAGCGGACCGGAGGCAGTGGCGACGGTGGCGAAGCTGTTCAAGTCGAAGCAGGATTTGCGCGAGGCCGCTTCGCACACCGTTCAATACGGCTGGATCGTGGATCCGCAATCGGAGCGGAGAATAGATGAAGTGCTGGTCACGGTCATGAAAGGTCCACGATCGTTCACGGCGGAGGACGTCGTGGAGATCAGCACGCACGGCGGCATCGTCGCGGTGAAGTCGGTGCTGGAGTTGGTACTTCGGCATGGGGTTCGACTGGCGGAACCGGGAGAATTTACGAAACGGGCGTTCCTGAACGGAAGAATCGATCTGGCCCAGGCGGAGGCGGTCATCGACCTGATCCGCTCCAAGTCGGATCGCGCGTTCCAGGTGGCGAGAAGACAAGCCGAAGGCTCGGTCTCGAAAAAAATCGTTCCGCTGCGGCAGCGGCTGATCGAGTTGATCGCGCACGTCGAGGTGAACATCGATTATCCGGAGCATGACGTGGAGGACGTGACCGCGGAGCTGATCCGTACGGATTGCCGCTCGGTACTGGCCGAAGTGAATGAGCTGCTGCAGCGTTCTAATGAAGGGAAAATTTTGCGGGAAGGGATCGTAACGGCAATCGTCGGCCGCCCGAATGCGGGCAAGTCGTCGCTGCTGAACGCGTTGGCCCGCGAAAATAAAGCGATCGTGACGGACATTCCGGGCACGACCCGTGATATCGTAGAAGAGACGGTGGCGCTCTCGGGCATCCCGTTGAGATTGCTCGATACGGCGGGCATTCGGGAGACCGAGGATCTCGTCGAGCAGATCGGGGTGGAGAGATCGCACGGCGCCTTGAACGACGCCGATCTGATTCTGTTGGTGCTGAACCGGCACGAGGAACTGCACGAAGACGAACGGAAGCTGCTGCGGCAGCTAAAGGACCGCTCGACGATTGTTGTCGTGAACAAGATCGACCTTCCCGCCAAGCTGGAGATCGGGGAGATCGAACGCGATTATCCGACCGAGCGCATCGTGTATTTGTCGGCGAAGGAAGGCCAGGGAATCGAGCAATTGGAGCAGGCGGTAACCGGGATGTTTTTCAGCGGGGCCGTCGAGTCCGGAGATATCACCTACGTGAGCAACGCGCGGCATGTTGCGCTGCTGCATCAAACCCGTCAGTCGTTGGAAGACGCGATTCAAGCAACATACGAAGGAGTCCCGATCGACCTTATTCAGATCGACATCACGGCCTCGTGGGAGTCGCTCGGACAAATTCTCGGGGACGCGGCCGGAGATTCGCTGCTGGATCAAATTTTTTCCCAATTTTGTTTAGGAAAATAACATATGCTAAGGAAAGCAAGGAGGAGTGAATATGACTTATCATGCCGGAGATTATGACGTCATCGTCATCGGCGCGGGACATGCGGGCTGCGAAGCCGCATTGGCCGCCGCCCGGATGGGCAGCGAGACGCTGCTGCTGACGATCAATTTGGATATGGTCGCTTTTATGCCGTGCAATCCTTCCGTGGGCGGGCCTGCTAAAGGGCATGTCGTGCGCGAGATCGACGCGCTGGGCGGAGAGATGGGACGGAACATCGACAAAACCTTCATTCAAATGAGAATGCTCAATACGGGGAAAGGACCGGCCGTTCATGCGCTAAGAGCGCAAGCCGACAAGTTCCTGTATCAGCATACGATGAAGGAGACGATCGAAAAGCAGCCGAACTTGACGCTGCGCCAAGGCTTGGTAGAGGACCTCATCGTCGAGGACGGCGTATGCAAAGGGGTCATTACGAAAACGGGCGCGCAGTACATGGCGAAAGCGGTCGTTCTGACGACGGGAACGTATTTGCGCGGCAAAGTCATTCTTGGGGAATTGATGTACGAGAGCGGACCGAACAATCAACAGCCGGCGGTGAAGCTGTCGGAGTCGTTGAAGCGTCTCGGACTTCAGCTAGCGAGATTTAAGACGGGAACGCCGCCAAGGGTACACCAGGATTCGATCGACTTCGACAAAACCGAGATTCAGCCGGGCGACAGCAAGCCGAAGTATTTCTCGTACGAAACGGAATATATGGAGCATGCCGATCAGCAGCTTCCCTGCTGGCTGACGTATACGTCGGAGGAGACGCATCAGATCATCAACGACAACCTGCACAGGGCGCCAATGTTCTCTGGATTGATTGAAGGGACGGGGCCTCGTTACTGCCCGTCGATCGAAGACAAGATTGTGCGTTTCGCGGATAAGCCGAAGCATCAGATTTTCCTCGAGCCGGAAGGACGCAACACCAAGGAATACTATGTCCAAGGCTTGTCGACGAGCATGCCGGAAGACGTGCAGCTGCGCATCTTGCGGTCGATCCCGGGCCTGGAGAAGGTCGAGATGATGCGCACCGGCTATGCGATCGAATACGACGCCGTCGTGCCGACGCAGCTCTGGCCATCGCTCGAGACGAAAATCGTAGAAGGTCTGTTCACCGCAGGTCAGATCAACGGCACGTCGGGCTATGAGGAAGCGGCGGGTCAAGGCATTATGGCCGGGATCAACGCCGCGCGCAAAGTTCAAGGAGCCGAGCCGGTCATCATCGATCGTTCGAAAGGCTATATCGGGGTAATGATCGACGACCTGGTCACGAAGGGCACGAACGAGCCTTATCGTCTGCTGACTTCGCGCGCGGAGTATCGTCTGCTGCTTCGCCACGACAATGCCGATCTTCGGCTGACGCCGCTTGGCCGGGAGATCGGGTTGATTTCCGAGTCGCGCTACGAGAGGTTTCTGGAGAAGAAGGCGAAGGTGGAGGAGGAGATCGTCCGCCTGAAGGAAACGAAGTTCCGCCCGGACGAAGCGGTGCAGGCGATGCTGGCCGGAGTCGACTCCGCGCCGATCAACAACTCCGTAGACGGATTGTCGCTGCTGCGCCGACCGGAAGTGACGTATGCCCATCTGGAGAAGCTGGCTCCGCCGCCGTCCGAACTGCCCGAGGACGTGAAGGAGCAGGTGGAGATCCAGGTCAAATACACCGGCTATATCGAGAAGCAGCAGCAGTTGGTCGAACGGATGGAGAAAATGGAGAAAAAACGCATCCCGGACAACATCGACTACGATTCGATCCACGGCCTTGCTACCGAAGCGAAGCAGAAGCTGGGCAAAATCCGGCCGCTGTCGCTGGGGCAAGCCTCGAGAATTTCGGGAGTTACTCCTGCCGACCTGTCGATCCTGGTTGTCTATCTCGAGCATTATAATCGCGTTACGGCGGCTGCGCACAGTTCATGAGCGACAACGTGCAGCAGCAGTTCGCGGAGCGGCTTCGCCCGCTTGGCATCGAATTGACGGATCGGCAGCTGGAACAATTCGAAACCTATTATCGGTTGCTCGTCGAGTGGAACGAGAAAATGAATTTGACAGGCATCACGGAACGAGAAGCGGTGTATGAAAAGCATTTTTATGACTCGCTGACATTGGCCGGGGCCGTTTCCTTCAACAAGCAGCTTTCGTTGACGGATATCGGCTCGGGCGCCGGTTTTCCGTCCATCCCGTTGGCGATCGTATTTCCTCAACTCCGCGTGACGATCGTCGACGCCTTGGCGAAACGAATCAAGTTTTTGGAGGAAGTAACGAAACAGCTGGGATTGGCGCAAGTGACCTGTTTGCACGCCCGGGCGGAAGATGCGGGCAGAGACAGAAAGCATCGCGACAGCTACGATGTCGTGACGGCCAGAGCGGTCGCGCGGTTGGCGGCGCTTAACGAATTTTGTTTGCCGTTCGTTCGTCCCGGCGGATTGTTCGTTGCGATGAAAGGAACGGACATCGCGGAGGAACTGGAGGAGGGGCGTTACAGTCTGACGAAGCTTGGAGGCAGACTCGTCGACGTGAAGCATCTTACTCTTCCGACGGAGGGGGCCGAGAGGCATTTGATCGTTTGCGAGAAAAAGGAAGCGACTCCCGCCGCCTTTCCGCGAAAAGCCGGCACTCCGCTTAAAACGCCCTTGCTGAAGCCCTGATCGTCTTATCGAATGTTCCACGTGAAACATTTTCTCCGCTTTTGCGGCGGTCCGATGTTTCACGTGGAACATTTTTACGTTTACGAGAATGCCCTCATCGTGATATTCTATTAAAGCAGGAATGGGGAGTTTGCCGTCTTTCGCAGCGGTTTTAAGCACATAGGAACAGTTTGTATGCCATAGGTCTGCCGGACGAAAGTTTTTTCACAGGCAGGAAAATGGGGCGCGAATAGCGAATAATAGAGGGTAACAGATCAGTGTGCCGCAGATGTGCCTTCAGGCGCGAATTGGCGGCGCTTTTTGTCGCTATGGACACGTGACTATCCGCCCTATCATACTTAATGTGGTGATCCGAGAGAAATGAAAGAGCAATTTTCAAGATTGCTGGGTCTATCCGACCGCGGCGCTCAAGAAGAAGTCAAGCAAATCCCTGTTCAAGGCATCGTGCCAAGCCCGTATCAGCCCCGTTCGGTGTTCGACGACGAGCGAATCGACGAATTGTGTCAAACGATCAAAACCCATGGGGTTATTCAGCCGATCGTGGTTCGCGTGCGCGACGGAAAGTACGAGATTATTGCCGGTGAACGCCGCTGGCGCGCGGTAACGAAGCTTGGCATGGAGACGATTCCCGCCATTATTCGGGAAATCAACGATTCCCAGGCCGCATCCGTCGCTTTGATCGAGAACCTGCAGCGGGAAGGTCTGACGGCGCTTGAAGAAGCGATCGCCTATCAGAAGCTGATCGATCTTCATAACCTGACGCAGGAGAGCTTGGCCCAGCGGTTGGGCAAGAGCCAGTCGACGATCGCGAACAAAATCCGCCTGCTGCAGCTCGGGGAGACGGTTCGTCAAGCGCTGCTGGAACGGAAAATTACCGAACGTCACGGCAGGGCTCTGCTGTCTCTTCCCGACGAAGAGGCGCAGAACAAGCTGTTGAAGGAAATTATCGAGAAGGACTTGAATGTCAAGCAGACCGAAACCCGCGTGGCGTTTTACCTGGAAGCGACAAAGCCGAAGAAACCGAAGCGTTTCTCGTTCTCCAAAGACGTGCGGCTTGCCGTAAATACGATTCGCCAATCCGTGGACATGGTGACCGGATCGGGTATTCCGATTAAAGCGGACGAGAAGGACTGCGAAGACCATTACGAGATCATTATCCGAATTCCTAAACGTTAACACGACGCGGATGCCCATGCTCCCGGTGCGGAACGAACAGCCGAGCGCGGTTCGTTGCCGGATCTTTCCGATCTAATCGCTGATATTTTCAAGGCATGCGGATCGGAATGGCGGAATGCTCGCGCTACAATGGATCGACGGCGAGCATCCAAGGGCGTCCGTGTTTTTATTTCCGTCCCGTCTCTGACGCAAACGATTTTTGTCCAAAGGACGCCGCGGGCGCAATTGTCCGAGGCCGTCATTCATATCGAGGTGAAATAGGTTGTCTAAAATAATAGCGATTGCCAATCAGAAGGGCGGGGTTGGCAAGACGACGACTTCCGTGAATCTGGGCGCCTGCCTGGCTTCACTCGGAAAAAAGGTGTTAATCGTGGATATCGATCCGCAAGGCAATACGACAAGCGGAATCGGGATCAATAAAGCCGACGTGAGCTACTGCATCTATGATGTGCTGATTAATGAGGTTCACCCGAAGCAGGCGATCTCCGATACGGATATTCCCGATCTCAAAATCATTCCGGCAACGATCCAGCTGGCGGGCGCGGAGATCGAGCTGGTTCCGACGATGTCTCGCGAAATTCGGTTGAAAAAATCGCTGGCGTTAATCAAAAACGACTTCGATTACGTTCTTATCGATTGTCCGCCATCGCTCGGAATTTTGACGATTAATTCGTTGACGGCCGCGGATTCCGTATTGATTCCGATCCAATGCGAATATTACGCTCTTGAAGGGTTAAGCCAACTCCTTAACTCGATTCGGCTTGTGCAGAAGCATCTGAACACCTCGCTGCAAATCGAAGGCGTGCTGCTCACGATGTTCGACGCCCGCACGAATCTGGGAATTCAAGTGATCGAAGAAGTGAAGAAGTATTTTCAGCAGAAGGTTTACCAAACGGTTATTCCGCGTAATGTCAGACTGAGCGAAGCGCCGTCGCACGGACAATCGATCATCACCTACGATCCGAAGTCCAAAGGCGCGGAAGTGTATCTCGAGTTGGCAAAGGAAGTGATCTCCTATGAGCAAGCGGCTAGGTAAAGGACTGGATGCGTTAATTACCTCTCTGTCGATCAAGGAAGACGATAAGATCGTGGAAATTCCGTTGTCTCAGCTTAGAGCCAACCCGTATCAGCCTCGTAAAACGTTCGAAGAGGACGCGATCAAGGATCTGGCGGAATCGATTCGCGAGCATGGCGTTATCCAGCCGATCGTCGTTCGACAGGCGCTGAAGGGCTACGAGATTATTGCGGGGGAGAGAAGGTTCAGAGCTTCTCAACTGCTCGGCAACGCCACGATCCCGGCGGTCGTCCGTACCTATAACGATCAGCAGGTGATGGAAATCGCCCTGATCGAGAACGTGCAGCGGGAGGACCTCAACTCAATCGAGGTCGCGGTTGCCTATCAGGCCATTATGAATCAATTCAACCTGACGCAAGAAGAGCTGTCGCTGAAGGTAGGCAAGTCCCGTTCGCATATCGCCAACTTCCTTCGTCTGCTATCGCTGCCGGAAGAAATCAAGGATTATGTTTCACGTGGAACATTGTCTATGGGACATGCCAGAGCGCTCGCGGGCATTAAAGACGAAAACCTGAAGCGTCAGTTGGCGAAACAGACGGTTACGGCGGAGTGGAGCGTGCGCGAGCTGGAGGAAGCGGTTCAGAACGTCGATACGAAGAAGACGGCCGCGAAGACGAAGACGAAGGTCAAAAAGCGAGATCCTTATATTGAAGAGATCGAAGAGACGCTGCGCGAGAAATTCCAGACGACCGTTCGAATTAAACCGAACAAGGACAAAGGGCACATCGAGCTGTCGTATTTCGGCAAGAGCGACCTGGAACGGCTGCTGGAGCTGTTGAAGGCGCTGGCCTGATAGATTTGTTAATAGAGAAAAACGAGAGTAGCATACCCGAGTTGTAATCTTCCTGCGGAAGGATTAAACTAAGGTGTGCTATTGTTGTGTAAGGACGGTGAATGCCATGGACGATCGCAAACCGATCATCTATTTGGATAATGCGGCGACAAGCTGGCCCAAGCCTCCCGGAGTCGTGGAAGCGATCGAGCGCAATGTCAGAGAGAACGCCGCGAACCCCGGCAGGGGGAGCCACGAGATGGCTGTCAAGGCAAGCAGAGTGCTGTTCGACGCACGCAAACGGTTGGCCAGGCTGTTCGGGATCGGCAATCCGAACGATATCGCTTTTGCCTTGAATACGACGCACGCCTTGAACTTGGCTATTCAGGGTTTGCTGAAGCCGGGAGATCATGTGATTGCCACGTCCCTGGAGCATAATTCGGTCAGGCGTCCGATTGAAGCGATGAAGCGAAGATTCGGCATCGAGGCGACGTTCGTGGCCGCGGATGAGCAAGGACGTCTGAACGTCAAAGAAGTGGAAGCGGCGATAACGTCGAAGACGAAGCTGATCGCCGCTTCGCATAGCTCGAATCTGCTCGGTGCGATCGCTCCGATCGCCGAGCTCGGAGAGACGGCCAGAAGACGGGGCGTGAAGCTGCTCGTAGACGCCGCCCAGAGCGCCGGTACGCTGTCCATCGACGTAGAGGCGATGGGGATCGATCTGTTGGCTTTTCCGGGGCATAAAGGGCTTCTCGGTCCGCAAGGGACAGGCGGCCTGTATATCCATACCGATCTGGAACTGGAACCCCTCATGCACGGAGGAACGGGCAGCAAGTCGGAGGCGCCGGAGCAGCCGACGGTTCGTCCCGACCGCTACGAGGCCGGCACGCAAAATACGCCGGGCATCGCCGGACTGTCGGAAGGCGTACGGTTTGTACTCGGAGAGACGACGAAGACGATCCATGCCAAGGAAAGCGAGCTCACCTTCGCTTTAATGGAAGGTCTGCTCGCCATTCCGGGGGTTCGTATTCTCGGTCCGGAGCTTGGAGCGGAGAGAACCGCAATTGTCTCCTTCACGGTCGAAGGGATCGATCCGTCCGAAATGGCGTTTCTGCTCGACCGGCAGTTCGGGATCGCGGTGCGGGCGGGTTTTCACTGCACGCCGCTTGGACACGAGACGGCGGGAACGTACGAGACGGGAGCGGTGCGGGCCAGTCCCGGATATTTCACGGAAAAAGCGGATATCGTATCCATGATAGATGCCGTCAAGGAAATCGTCACGATGGGAAAAGGAAATCGAGGTTAACGTTATATTGGGGGAAATGCACGCATGGTAGGTTGGAACGATGAAATCGCCGTCGTTGTTGCGGGAACCGCGGGGGCGCTGCTGCTGGTCTCGTTCATCTGGCTCGGCGTATTATCAAGCAAGCTGAGCAAGCTTAAGAAGGCGCACGGTCATCTCGTCGGAGATACGGGCGTGCCCAATATGGAAGAGGTTATGCGCGTCATCCATGAACGGATGGCCGAACTGGACCGCAGGCAGAACGAGCAGGGACAAACTATGCAGGATCAGGAAAGACGCCTCTCGACCTTGAAGGGACGAGTCGGCGTCCATCGGTTTAATGCATTCTCGGATTCGGGAAGCGATCTGAGCTTCTCCGTGGCCTTTATTAATGAAGCGGAGGATGGAGTGGTCTTGACCGGAATCCATGGCCGGGAGCAGACCTTCCTCTACGCCAAGCCGATCGACAAGGGCCAATCCGCCTATATGCTGTCTCCGGAAGAAAAAACGGCGATTAATCTGGCCATGCAAAAGGGATAACCGGATTGGCGCGAGCTTTATGTACGGCGTTCAGCAGGCTTTGGGCAATAATCTCGGACATCTTCACGACAAGGTTCAAGCGGGTGTTCTGAAGTACGAAATACTCCATGAAGCCGCCGACGTTAACGATTCCCGTCATATGAATGTCTCCGACGGGAGGAAGCTCCTTATTGACGCCGGCGCCCGGTCTGACCGGCCCCGAGCCGATCTGGATGCATCCGACGCTGGCAACTTGTCCGAGACAGGCGTCGACGGCGATGACGAACGGCTGCCGCGAGCTTCTCATAATTTTGAGCAGCGTCTCGCCGAGATTCATCGCATGGACCGGTTCCTCAAGCGTTCCATACAGATCGAACAGAGAGCTGTATTCCCGAGAGAGCGCGGTGCCTACGAGAGGACCCAGGGAATCTCCCGTAGAGCGGTCCGTGCCGACGCAGACGATCACGATTCGGCGTTCGGGAGACAGGTCGTCCAAATAATACTCGAGCTGCTGGGACAATCTTTGCAATACGGTTGGATCGTTAAAAGGAATCTTTAAAGAGAGCGCCGCCGATTCCGGTGCGATGCTCGAGCGTTTCTCCCAAGCGCCGTTCATTCGTCCGATTCGCCTCCTACCCTATTATGTTAATAGTATATGGACGAACCGGCGCATTTATACTTGCACGCAGGAGGATTGCGCGATGGACTCTCTCTTGATTGCATTCGATTCTACGCAGCAGGCGCTGCGGGCCGAGATGCTGCTCGAGTACGCGGATATAGAAATCGATATTTGCCCGACGCCCAAAGAGATTACGGCCGGCTGCGCGCTGTCGATCGCATTCCCCGCGCCCGAGCTGGCGGAAGTCAAACGGATTATCGAAGCGGAGAAAGTGGAGATACGAGGCTTGTTCGAGAAAACCCCGGATGGATATGATCAGATTCATTGAGAGAGGGAGTGGGAGCCGTGGAGCTTTTCCTCGCTTCGGTGCATACCTTGGCCCAAGAAAATCTGTGGGAGCAATTCGTTAGAGAAACGGAAGAATTTCTAAAGGATACGGAGATGTGGCGGAACGCCGCCATCGTTGTGGTGCGCATTATTCTGATCCTCGTCATCAGCCGTCTCTCTCTGATGATTCTCAATCGGGTTATCGATCAGACGACCAGCGTGAAAAAATCGAGAAGGCTGAAGCTGCGAACAAGACGCGTTCAGACTTTGGGCCGGCTGCTGAAAAATACGGTATCCTATCTCGTCAACTTTATTACGATTCTTCTGATTCTGGGAGAATTCCATATTCAGATTGCGCCGCTGCTTGCGGGCGCCGGGGTGATCGGCCTGGCCATCGGCTTCGGCGCGCAAAGTCTGGTCAAGGACGTCATCACCGGGTTCTTCATCATCTTCGAGGATCAATTCTCGGTCGGGGACGAAATTCAGACCGGCACGTTCAAGGGAACGGTCGAATTGATCGGCATGCGCTCCACGCGCATCCGAAGCTGGACGGGAGAGGTTCATATTATCCCGAACGGCTCGATTAATCAGGTGACCAACTTCTCGGTAAATCCGCAGCTGGCGGTCGTCGACATCACTTTCCCGTCCGACGACACGATTGAAGAGACGATGAGTCTCATTCGGCAGGTTCTGAATCAGATCAACGATCCCAATCTGGCAGCGGTACCGGAAGTGCTGGGCATCCAGACGCTTGCCCCAGGTCAGATGACGATACGGATTACCGCCAAATGCAATCCGAACTCCATCGGAGAGGTGACGCGCCTGATTAACACGGAATTAAAGAAGGCGCTGGAATCGAGGCATGTGCCTGTCGCCGAATAAACAGGACGATTGAAAAACCGGGAAGCGCAGTAAAATAATGGGGAGGGATCGTATGGAGCGGAAAACCTTCGAGCTCGGAGACATCGTCATGATGAAGAAGCAGCATCCTTGCGGAGCGAACGAGATGGAGATTATTCGGATGGGAATGGACATTCGAATCAAGTGCGTCAAGTGCAAGCATAGCATTTTGCTCCCTCGCGCGAAGTTCGAGAAAAGCTTGAAAAAGGTGCTGCGTTCGGCCGGGGACAACGCTTCGGACGATGCGGACACCTAACCTGACCGAGGCCGTAAAAAAATGTCGACTGGATAGAGGAACCAGTTGCAAGGCCGTACGAATTGTGATATGATTTTCCTTGCTGCGGAGAGGTACCCAAGTGGTCCAAGGGGGTTGACTCGAAATCATCTAGGCGTCGCAAGGCGTGCGTGGGTTCGAATCCCACCCTCTCCGCCATAACGAATATTCGACTCGTAAACTTCCTACAGCGGTAGGAGGTTTTTTTGTTGCAGAGCTATGCGGAACGCAATCGGACAAGCTTGAACAATAAGCCGACAGGGGTGTTGAGACGATGAAGGGCGAAAGAAATGCCAAGATCGATCCCTATTTTAATAAGCTAAAGAAATGGAAGGAAGAGTTCGAGAAGCTGAGAGAGATCGTGCTCGATTGCGGGCTGACCGAGGAATTTAAGTGGATGCATCCTTGCTATACGTTGGACGACAAGAACATCGTTCTGATTCACGGCTTCAAGGATTACTGTGCGCTGCTGTTTCACAAAGGCGCGCTGCTGAAGGATCCGCACGGAATCCTCGTTCAACAGACGGAGAACGTGCAGTCTGCGCGTCAGATCCGGTTCACAAGCGTTCGGCAAATAGACGAAATGCAGCTGATTTTGAAAACCTATATCGATGAAGCCGTCGAGGTCGAGAAGGCCGGTCTGCAGATCAGCTATAAAGCGCATAAAGAGTATGTCATCCCCGAAGAGTTGGAGAATAAGTTCACGGAAATTCCCGATCTGAAAGCGGCCTTCGAAGCGCTGACGCCGGGACGGCAAAGAGGCTACATTTTGCACTTCTCAAGCGCCAAGCAGGCCAAAACCCGGGAGTCGAGGATCGAGAAATATATCGGGCATATTCTCAACGGAAAAGGGATGGACGATTAGCGCCGCCTCAAGACCGCATAAGGCAGTCTCCCCGAGATAGATGCCCCTTTTTCATCGATAATTCACCATTGCCTGTATCGCATGCGCAAAAACGCCTTCATCGTCCTTGGGACGGCGAAGGCGTTTGTTTTGCGTGCTTTCCGGCCACCCGCCGCTCTACAGAGGCAAACAAATGACGGCCGTCACGCCGCCGACCTCGTTCATCTCGTATCGGAGGCCGTACGGCTCCCCGAAGCGCAGCTTGATGCGTTGGTTAACATTCCTGATGCCGTAGCCCCGCGATTCCGGGACCGACGCGTTTTTCCCCTGCAGATGCGAGTTCAGACGTTCGATGTCCGTCCCCGGTCCGTTATCGTGGATGGAGATGACGGCCATCCCGTCTTTGGCGAAGCCGGATACGACAATGCGGCCTCTGCGCTCCATTTTCTCGAATCCATGAAAAATCGCGTTCTCAACAAGCGGCTGCAGAATCAGCTTGGGACACGCCGCCTCCGCAATGAGCGGATCGATCTCGTAGACGACGTCGAAGCTGTTGTCGTAGCACAAAGATTGGATTTGAATGTATCGGCGGATCTGCTCGACCTCTTCGCTGATCTTCACCAGCTCGTTGGAGTTTCCGGTAATGTAACGCAGCAGGTCCGACAGCGTCGAGATGATCGTTACGATCGGATAGGCTTCAGCCTCCAGCGCCAGCCAATTTACCGAGTCCAGCGTGTTGTACATAAAATGCGGATTGATCTGCGCCTGCAGCGCCCGCAGCTCCGCTTCCTGCTCGCGTTTGCCCGTCTGATAGTTTTCGTCGAGCAGTTGATTGATGCGATTCATCATCGTATTAAAGCTCTGATAGAGAATGCCGACCTCGTCGTTCGTCGGAGGCGGCTGGATGAACACATCCACCTCGTTCGTGTTATGAATGCTTCTCATCGTCTTGGCCAGCTTGCGGATCGGCCGCGATATTTGCTTCGACAGGAAGATCGACAGAAACAGCCCGGCAATGGCGGAGATCAGCGCGGACAGCAGAACGACGTTGCGGACGAACGAAGTGCTCTGCGAAATATCCTTTAAAGGAATGCGCGCGATCAGATTCCAGCCGGAGGACAGATGGTAGTCGTTGATGAGATACCGGGAATCGTTGTCGTCCACGACCGTCTCCGCAGCGGGAAGCGGGTCCTCCGGCCGCGCCTGGAGCGATTTGGGCCGGGTGCTGTCGTACAGAAGGTCGCCGTTCGCGTCCTTCAGGAGCAGGCGGGTGGACGGAGTCAGCATCGTCGCCTCGAGCTGCTTGGAGATTTGCGAGAGATCGAAGCCGATGACGACAACGCCGATATTTTGTTTGATGTCGTTCATGCCGATGTTCTCGGTCGCCAGCACCTTCGGATTTTTGATCAGTCTGGCGGCGTACAGGCGGTACTCTTGCTCGGGATAATGGAACCATTGCAGGATGCCGTCTCCGGCGACCGTCTGCTGATACCACGCTTCGTCCTGCACCTCGTCGTTTCTGAAGAAGCCGTGAAAGAAGTTGTGACCGGGCGACAGCGCCTCGGCAAAAGGAATGTCGTTCATCGCGAAAAAGGTGACCGTATACGAAGTAAGCGTACTGCTCAGAGGCACGAACAAATATTTCAGCAGGGCGTTGTTCAACGTGATTCGATCTTTGTAGGTGGTCAGAAAATCGGAGGGAGCCTCATTAAGAATTTCCATAATCGTCGTGTCCGAATAGAGCAGCAGCGTGGCGTTGTCGATGCTGTCGATGAACTTTTCCAGGTTGATTTTGTTCTGCACCATGATCTGATTCAAGTCGCGCGTCACTTGCTGCTCCATATGCTCATGAAACCGCCAATAAATAATCGTACTGGTCGAGGTGATCAGGAGCAGGATAACGAGCAGAAACGTAATGGTAATTTTATTGTTGAAGCCAAGCGGTCGCAGCATCGTTTCACCTATTTTCCAGACGGCTCATGACGTTCTTATATTGCGAAGGGGTTAGGCCCTCCTGTTTTTTGAATACTTTGGCAAAATAATGCGGGTCCATGTAACCGACCTTCTGGGCGGTGTCGTTGATCGGCATGGCGGGGTCCTTCAGCAGCTCGCAAGCTTTGTCGATCCTCAGCCGCGTAATGTAATAACTGATATTCTCTCCCGTGATCTCGCGAAAAATCACGCTGGTATAGTTCGGGGAAAGCTGCAGCTCGTTGGAGATCGTGTATAAGGTCAGGTCCGGATCGTGATAGTTGCCAGCAATGTATTTCTTCACCTGATCGACGATGGCCTGGCCGCGAGAGTTTTTCTTGTCGTTGATAAAGCCGGTGACTTCCCTGTACAAGCTGCGGATCGACGCCTTTAATTCCTCTTTCGTGTTCAGCTCGAGCAGCTGCTGCCAAGCCTTCTCCTCGGTCAAGCCGAACGACGACAGGTTCAGGCCGAGCGAAGCGATGCATTCGAGCAGAATGTGCAGCAGCTTTAACGAGAAATCCTTGACCAGCTCGAATTTCGTCTCCGTCAGGCCGGGGAAATCGGTTTCAAAGAAGGTGTCGACAAACTCGAGCTCGCCCGTCCGAATGGCGGAAGACAGCTTCTGCTCCAGATTCGTATGGTACAGCAGCTTAACGATCGACAGCTTCTTCTCGTGATGCTGCGAAATTTCGGTTACGCGGCGAATCAGCTGGTTTAATTTGTCCTTGTTGATCGGCTTCAAAATATAATCGGACACGCCGTATCGCATGGCCGTCTGGGCGTAAGTGAAATCGTCGAAGGCGCTCAGAATGATGATGACCGTCTCCGGAGTTTGCTCATGAACGATTCTGCTTAGCTCCAGACCGTCCATGACCGGCATGCGAACATCGGTAATAATCAGGTCGGGATGGTGAAGACGAGCTTGGTCCAGCGCTTCCTTGCCGTTCCGGCATTCTCCTACGACAACCGCGTTAATCTCGCTCCACGGGATCATTTTGCGCAAGCCGGAAACAACGGTGGACTTATCGTCGACGAGCAGTACCTTCAACAACGCTGATCCCCCCTAATTCCCCAAGCTTGATTGCTTAACATGGTATACCGATTAAAGGCCGATAGCAAGCGGCACCGTTAAATATTCCACCTAATCGAGGAATGTTTCCCTTGAGGATGCGGAGGCGAATCCATAAGATGGTATAGCATAACGGAGCGCATCCGACGGCAAAGGTGAAAAGGAGCTCAGAAGCCATGACAACTACACTTATTCTTCATGTGGCGGAGGACGGCTGCGACGGGTGGAGCGGCATAACGTCCGCGCCGAATAAAGCGGGGACGGACGGCCCGCTGGCCACGATCGAGGAGGCGCGCGACCGTATCCGCGCCATTCGCAAGGCGGGCAAGCTGCATTCGCCGGTGGAGGTGCTGATTCACGCAGGCAGATACTCGTTCACGGAGACGCTGCGGTTCGAGGAACAGGATCTCGGAAACGAGCAAACCCCTGTCACTTATCGTGCGGCGGGAGACGGCGAAGCGATCCTCGCGGGCGGCATCCGGCTGGACCAGTACAAAATGCAGGACAACGGCATCGCCCGGTTTTCCCTGACCGAAGCGGGATATGCCGGTTTGCGGTTCCGTCAGCTGTTCTGCAACGGCATTCGCCAGCCTATGGCGCGTTACCCGAGCTACGATCCCGAGCAGCCCTATACGGGAGGGTATCTGTATGTGGACGGGCCTGACGTGGATCTTAACGAGGACGGCCATGGGAGGAAGGACGGCTTTATTTGCCGCGATCCCCGGCTGAAGGGCTGGAGCCGGATAGACGAGATCGAATTGTTCGTGTTCCCGCGAACGAATTACTGCAACGATATCGTCCGGCTGAAGAGCTACGATCCCGAGACCGGGGAAGTCACGCTCGCCGAGCCGACCGCTTACGAGATTTACCCCGGGGACCGGTTCTATTTCCGCAATGTCAGGGAAGAGCTGGATTCGGCCGGGGAATGGTATCTGGACAAGCAGGCGGAGGCGCTGTACCTGAATCCGCCGGCACCGTTGGAAGAGGTAGCGGTGACCGTCCCGCTGGTGGAAAATCTGATCGAGGTAAGCGGCAGGCCGAAGCCGGCGGAGGATTTCAACATCGAGAAGATCGACTGGACCGATTCCGGCGGAGAAATCCGCCTGGCGCAGCATCCGGAGCGGACGACCGGCGGCTTCATCGCGTTCGAGGGCTTGACGGTGGAGGGCTGCAACGGCGCCGGCATCGTCTTCCGCAATGTGCGCGGCTGCCGTGTCCGACAATGCGAAATTCGCGGCACGGGCAACGTCGGCGTCCTTCTATTGGGCGGAATCGATTGCTCCGTCGCCGATTGCGAGATTCGGGACACCGGGAATCACGGCGTCTATGCTTCCGGAGGCGTGCGCTCGCCGTTCATGGGCCGGCATGCCTGCCGCCACGAAATCCGCAACAACTACGTTCATCATACGGGCGTATTTACGAAAAATTCCGCGGGCATTGCGATGAACGGAGTCGGCATCGTCGCGGCGCACAACGAGATTCACGACGGTCCGCGCTGGGGTATTCTGTCCAGAGGAAGCGACAATCGGATCGAGTACAACCGCATCCATCACGTCAATCTGGAGACGAGCGATACCGCGGCGATCTACCTGGTGGACCGCGACTTCTCGATGAACGGAACCCGGATTCTGTACAATCGCATTCACGACGTTCTGGGCTATTCCGAGGAAAAATGGAGAAGCCACGGGCTGACCTACGGCATTTATCTGGACGATTATACGAGCGGGGTGGAGGTACGCGGCAACCTTACGTATCGCACGCTCGGCGGCGGGGCGTATATTCACGCCGGCCAGGACAATATTATCGAAAACAACATGTTCCTGGAAACGAATGCGGAGCTTGCCCATTTTCGGAGATGGGAGGCGGAGAGAGAATACCGGGCGATGGGCACGCACGGCCTCGGCTTGCGCCGGAACGTGTTCCGCAACAACATTCTCGCCTCCCGCCAAGCTACGGCCAAAATGTATTTGTTCTCGAACTGCGCCACGGAGGATCATCTGCCGGACATAGACGGAAATACGTTCGAGCATAACTTCGTCTGGCTCTATGGCCGCGAGATTTCCGTCGAAGTCGAGAGACGGGACGGGCAGCGAGACTCTCTGAGTCTTCCGAGCTGGCAAGCGCTCGGATGGGACGCGGGCACGCGCGCGGCAGACCCGCTTATCGCGGATTTGGACGCGGAGAACTTCCGTCTGGCCGAGGAAAGTCCGGCGCTTGCGGCCGGATTCGTGCCGCTGCCGCTGGAGCGGATGGGGCGACAACCATGAGATTTTCCACTTAATCAAGGAATGTTTCCCTTGAGAGCGCGATCATCCGTCTCGTAAGATTAAAGGGCAAAGCGCTTTGCACAACCAACAATCCATCTAAGGGGATAAAAACGAGATGAGAAACAGAAAAACCCGTATATCCGCATTTTCCATGTTGGGATTGCTTCTCGCCTTCGCTATAGCGGCCTCCGGCTGCAGCAAGGCGAACGAGGGAGCGGGCAACGGCGGGAGCGCGAGCCCCGGCTCCGCAAGCCCGGGTTCCGCGAGTCCCGCGGACAAGACGATCGAGCTGAAAATGATCTCCTGGCAGGGTCAGAACATGGCCTACTGGAACGCTTACGAAGAAGCGATCAACGACTACATGGCGCTTCATCCGAACGTGAAGATTGAGCATATTTTCCAGCCGCTGGCCAACGACGGATACAACAAGCTGCTCGACACGCAGTTCGTGGCGCATAAGGCTCCCGATCTGATCGACCTGCAAGGCGCCAACATCGGCAAGTATACGGACCAGGATTATATCCTTCCTCTGGACCCGTACTTGAACCAGCCGACCGCGTATTCGGACGGAACGAACTGGATCGATACGTTTATCGGCGGCGACTCCGGCTTCTCCAACCTGAAGACGTTGAACAAATACGGAGCCATCTCTTTCGTGCCGGTAGACAACGGTCCCGGCATCGCGGAAAACCGCCCGTTCTTCTACAACAAAACTTTGTTGGACAAAGCCGGCGTCACCGAGATTCCGCAAACGTGGAAGCAATTCATGGAAGCGCTGGAGAAAGTGAAAGCCGCCGGAATTACGCCGATCGCGGCCGACAACAACAGATGGGTCAAGTGGATCACGAGCTGGACCAGCAATCAATTCGTCGACGGTTACCTGGATCAATTTTTCGACGACAAGTTCAAAGACTCGCGAGCGCTGGATGACGCCAAGAGAAATCTGTCGGTATTAAACGGCGATATCGACACGGACAACCCGCTCGTCAACGCGCAATACGACTTGCTTAAGGAATTCTCCCAATACTGGCAGGACGGCTGGGCCGGCGTAGACGACCTGGGCGCGCAGCAACTGTTCCTGTTCCAGCAGGCGGCGTTCATCGTGGACGGCAACTGGAACTATAATTTCTACAAAGAAAATATCAAGGACTTCGAGTGGGGCATCATGCCGTTCCCGCTGATCACGAAGGAAACGACGGAATACGCCGCGGAAGGCTTCCCGATGGGAGATAACAAGCTGGGCGCGGAAGGCTGGGCATTGAACAAGGATCTGGAGAAGGACCCGGACAAGCTGAACGCGGCCGTCGATTTCCTCCAGTATATTACGAGCAAGGACGCGCAGCAGAAGTTCGTCAAGACGGCGATGACCATCTCTTCGATCGTAGGCGTGGAAGCGCCGGAGGAGCTGAAGCCGTTTATCGTCTCGGATAAAGCTACGCTCGCTTTCCCGGCCAAATTCCTGATTTTCGAAGGAGAGGTTAACGGCGTCGCCTTGTCCCAGCAATTTTACATGAACAAGATGAACAAGGAAGAGTTCTTGTCCAAAATGAAGGACAGCGTCATGAGCAAAGCGTTGAAGGACGCCAAAACCCAATTGGATAAAGAGACGGGCATTCCCCGGACGATCGCTTCGGTCGAGAAGGACCTTGCGGACCTGAAGGCGAGCAATGCGTCGCAGGTGCTGATCGACGACAAGCAGAATACGCTGGACTTCCTGAAATTGAAATTGGAGCTGTACGAGAAATACGCGAGCGACGCGATTCGCTAAATAAGCTTAGGAAAAATAGGCAGACGGATGCTGGATGTCGGCTGCCTATTTTTTTCGCCAAAAAGAGGTGCAAGGCAGGATGAAACATCAACGCTTAAACCAAACCTGGAAAATCGGATATTTGTTCGCGCTTCCGGCATTGCTGTTCACGCTGCTGTTCGAGTATTACCCGATCGGCAACGGCATTTACCACGCGTTCTACAGATGGAACGGAGCGGATATCGAGAAATTCATCGGCTTCGACAATTTCGCGGAGATCATTCGGGACGAGGTATTCTGGATCTCGGTGAAAAACATGATGATTTTCCTCGTCTCCTCTATCGTGCTGATGGTGCCCACGTTTGTCGCCTGTATCGTTTTGTTCCGGTTGAAGAGCACCAAGCTGCAATACTTGTACCGGATTCTATTCTGCGTTCAGATGATTATTCCGAGCATGGTTGTGCTGCTGATCTGGAAGTTCATGTACAACCCGCAGTTCGGATTTTTCAATAAAGTGTTGGAATACCTCGGCTTGCAGCAGTTCCAGCAGCTCTGGCTCGGCGACAGCAGCCTGGCCCTGTGGTGTCTCGTCTTCATGGGCTTTCCGTGGATCTCGACGATCGGCGCGCTTATCTATCTGGGCGGGCTCCAGAGCATCGACGGCTCGATCTGGGACGCGGCGCAGATGGACGGCGTCGGGCCGGTCCGCAAAGCGTTCAGCCTCGAGCTGCCGCTGTTGAAAGGACAGATCAAGCTGAATCTCGTCACCGTCATCGTCGGCTCGATTACCGGGTACGGCACGCAGCTGATTATGACGAACGGCGGTCCCGGATTTTCCACCACGACTCCCGGTCTGTACATGTACCAGAAAGCGTTCGGCACATCCGCCGAATACGGCTACGCTTCGGCGGTCGGACTCATCTTGTTCGTCATCGCCCTGCTGATCTCGCTGGGAGCCATGAAGTTCATTAGGAGTGAAGATTAATGCACGGATTGAGCACAAAAAGAAACTACGAATGGTTAAAGCATCTGTTCCTGATCCTGACCTGCATCATGCTGTTTTACCCGCTGATCCTGATGGTGCAAATTTCGTTCAAGGACGTCGGCCAAGTCATTTATGAATTTTTCCAGATCAAACCGCCGTTTCATTTCGAAAACTATACGAAAGCCTGGAACCAGGTAAGCCCGCTTATTGTGAACAGTCTGATCATGTCGGGCGGAACGGCGCTGCTGGCCGTGCTGCTCGCGACGATGGGCGGATACGCGTTCGGCCGCTTGAAATTTCCGGGGCAAGAAATTATGTACTGGGCGATTTTCATCAAAATTTTGCTGCCCGGGGTACTGAATCTGATTCCCGCGTTCGTCCTGGCCTGGAAGCTCGGTCTGCTCGATTCGTTCTGGTCGGTCATTCTGTTCGGCGCCGCGGGAGCGCTGCCGTTCTGGGTGTTCGTGCTGCGGATGTTTATCGCCCAGCAGCCGCAGGAGCTGTTCGATTGCGCGAAGATCGACGGCGCGGGCGAGGTGCTGACCTATCGTTATCTGGTGCTGCCTCTCCTCAAGCCGATGATTACGCTGATGGCGATCAACGTGTTTATCGGAACCTGGAATGACTATATTTGGCCGCTCGTCACGATCACGACGCCGGAGAAACGTCCGCTTGTCGTGGGCCTGGCCTATCTGGCGTCGAGCTTCCCGAACGATTACGGCCCGCTGACCGCCGGTTATGCAATCGCCTGCGTGCCGCTTGCGCTGCTGTTTATTTTCGGAATGAGATTTTTCGTTCAAGGCATGACGTCGGGCGCGATCAAAATGTAACGGCGGCCGGCGCCGCCGAGGAACGCAAAGGAGATTGTCATGGAATACGGATTAAATACGTCCCATATCGCGCTGGCCGTTCGCGGCCAAGACAACCGGATCGTTCTGCGCAATCGGCTGACGGGTCATCTGCTGCTGGAGCTGCCCGCGCTGCGGATGCTGGCTCCCGTGCTCGGCGGAGCTCCGGTCGAGCTGGAGCCGGAAGGGGTTGAAGCCGCCCCGGACAGACTGACCCTTCGCTTCAAGTCGCCGCAGGTTGCCGAATTCGCAGTCGTTTTTCGCGTGCAGGGCGACGCTCTGCTGGTCTCGTCCTCTTTTACGGCACGGGAAGCTTGCGAATTGAATCGGCTTGAATTGTACCCGGAGGGGACCCGAGTCAACTTCTACGATCTGGTCAATTTCCGCAATCGCCATCATACCGCGAACACCTGGCCCGAGCTTAACTTCGGGGGCAAGGGCTTCGAGACCGACACGTATTCGGGAGATTGGCAGTTTGCTCCGCATCCTTCTCTGTTTGTGCTGCGGAAGAACGAAGTCCATTTCCTATTCGGGGCGTTGAGCCTGCCCCAAGCTTATGGCATGTACATCAAAGCTGCGGAGTATGCGGTCAAGGAATGGTATCTGGATTGCGGCGCCGCGGGATGGGGACAGCGGCTGGCAGCCGGAGAGGCGTACGAATCTCCCATATTCGTTATTGCTCTGGAGAACGACGCGACGGTCTATTCCATGCTGGATCGCTATACGGACATGCTGATCGGGCAGGGTTATATTCCGGATCCGAAGCGGAAAGCAAGCGTCGATTGGCATACGGGCCCCCTGTACTGCACCTGGGTCGATCAAATGTATATTTCGAAGGCTGAAATTCCCGATGAGTTGAACGAGCAGGGCAAGGTGACGACGGCCGCCGAAGTACTGAACGAAAATTTCGTGCGGAGAGCGCTTGAGGTCATCGACAAGGAAAACCTGCCGTTTCGGACGATTCTGCTGGACGACGGATGGCAGACGACAAGAGGGCAATGGGACCCGCACCCGGAGCGGTTCCCCGATCTGCGCGCGCTGGTCGACGACATCCATCGCAGAGGCATGAAGGCGATCGTCTGGTGGAACTGGGCGGAAATCTTCGACGACGCGGAGGTCGACGAGGCTCATCTGATCGCCGGGGGCAAGCTTAACAAGCATGGCAGCCGCATGCGGGATTACTCGCATCCGCGCACGCAGAAGGAATATCTCGAGCCGCTCTTTTACCGTCTGTTCTCCTCCGACGAGGGCTGCTTCGATCTGGACGGGGTGAAGACGGATTTTCTGGCGGACAAGGTGCACGCCGACATGCCGGTCTACGATCCGCAGTGGCGCGGAGAAGAGAACTATATTTATCAAATTACCCGGTATTTCTATCGTTTGATGAAGAGCATCAAGCCGGACGCCTGCCATATCGGATGCGCCGGTCATCCGTATCTTGCCGAATTCATGGACGTTAACCGAACGTACGACGTGACAAGCACCAATGTCATAGAGCATTACAATCGGGCGCTGATGCTGCAGCATACGACGCCGGGCTGTCCGGTCGCTTTCGATTTCTTCCTCTATGAAGAGAATCGCGAGCGTTTTCTGAAGACGGCCGCAGAGAACCGTTGGGCCATCGAGATCGGGAATATTGTTGCGGACAAGAAGGATTACTTCTCGCCGGTCGAACCTGCGGGAGCCGCCTATTATGCCGCATTGCGCAAATATTTGTAAGCGAAGGCGGGGGATTCCGTGAATCGAGCCGTCCTACGATTGACTTCCGGGAGGCTGGCGGTGGAACTGTCCGCGCCGGACGCCGGGCATCGGGGTTCCCGGTTCGACAGGACCGGGCATGTCGTGCAGGCGGTATTGGACGGAAAACATCGCTTCTGCACGGAGGAATCGCCCGACCCCGGACAGGGCACCG
Source organism: Cohnella cellulosilytica (assembly GCF_042431195.1). Classification (NCBI taxonomy): domain Bacteria; kingdom Bacillati; phylum Bacillota; class Bacilli; order Caryophanales; family Paenibacillaceae; genus Cohnella; species Cohnella cellulosilytica. The sequence continues at coordinate 9,656 of NZ_JBHMDN010000037.1, read as the reverse complement.
GAGGCAGCGGAATCTGCGGGGAGTTCGGCATCTTCACGCCGATCGGCTTCGAGGATGCCGCACCGGGGGAGGTGTTCCCCAAGCTCGGTGCGGGGCTGCTGATCCGGCCCGACATGCAGCCGTATGCCTTCGCGCGGCCGTATGTTATCGAGCCCTATCCGATAAAGATCCATACCGGCGACAGGTTCGCCGTCTTTCGGACGGAGCCGGTCGATTGCCGGGGATATCGGGTCCGCTACGAGAAGCGGGTATCGCTGGACGAGAACGTCCTGACGATCGAATACAGGCTGGGCAACGTCGGAGAGAAGCCGATCGTCACGGAAGAGTACGCCCACAATTTTATGGCCGTCGACGGCCATCCGATCGGACCGGATTATTCCTTGCGGCTCTCCCACGCCTTCGATCCGTCGTCTTTTCCGCCAAAACTTCGCGTACAGGGGCGGGATATCGGATGGGGTGAAGCGCCGACCGGAGCTTATTATGCCCGCATCGACTTTCCGGATCAGGGGGAGCGGGAAGGGGTGCCGTCGGAAGGAATGTCATCGGATAACGGATTCCGGTGGGAGCTGCTCCATGAGCCGAGCGGGGTTAGCGTGCGGGAATCGAACGATTTTCCGCCGTCCGCGATCGCTTTATGGGGCGACCGGCACGTCGTCAGTCCGGAAGTGTTTATCCGCCTTGCGCTCCGGCCCGGAGACGAACGGCTGTGGACGCGGCGGTACGAGTTTAATTGAGGCAAGCCGTTAGGCCGCACGGCCGCAGCGCGCGCGCCTGGATAAAGGATGTGGAAGCTATGCCGCTATCCTCAGCGGACAATCAATCGGAGAAAGATTTATTCGCGGCTATCGCAGCCAGGGGCATTTCTGTCGGTCATCAAGATCTGATCGCTCCCGCGCCGCCCGAATTGGACGATAGAAGCTTGCCGTTAACGCCCTATCGGGGGCAGAAAACTTTTCGGCCGTTGGAGACGATGGCGACCGCCGAACAACTGGCGGAGGAATTGGAGCGTCAGCGCCGGTATTACGCGCCGTTCATGAACGATCTGGCGCCCGCGCTGCCGTCCGGAAGAAGCTCGATCGAGCTGAAGGAATTCGATTGGCGGGTTCAGACCGAAGCCGATCGCCAGTCGTTCCGGCAGGCGTTGTCGGGTCAGGGCAGTTGGGAGAAGGCTCGCATTCCGCACTATGGCGGACCGTTGGGTCAGGCGACGACGTATTATCGCACCCGTTTTATTCTGGATGAGGAACAGCTGCGACGGGGCTCGTGCTTCGTCTGCTTCCGGGGCGTCGACTACAAAGCGCACGTGTTCGTAAACGACAGCTTTGCCGGCTCCCACGAGGGCTTCTTCGCGCCGTTCGAATTCGATGTTACGTCCTATGCGCGCGTTGGCGAAAACACGCTGCTCGTTCGCGTGGACAACGACTACATTGGATTGGGCAACGAGACGGAGGAGCATCCGGGAATTCGGTATACGGGGGACAAAATTTACGCGGCAACCGGCCCGGGCTACGACGACCCGCAAATGGGCTGGCATCACTGCCCGCCGGGCATGGGAATCTATCAGCGCGTCTTCGTCGAGACGAGATCGAGACTTCATCTGGGAGATGTATTCGTCAGACCTCATCTTGACGAGGGACGCGCCGAAGCCTGGATCGAAGTCTACAATTGCGACGCACGGCCCGCGGAAGTCGCGCTGGAGCTATCGCTGTACGGACAAAATTTCTCCGCCGTCGTGTTCGAGGGGATGCGCTGCTCGCCTTCCAGCTATCTGGAGGTCGGGCTGGGCGATTCGCTTACGGAAGCCAATTTGCGCAAAGAGGGGAAGCTGGATCGACCTCAGCCGCTCTTCGCGGAGAAGGGCGTCAACCGGTTCAAATTCTCCTTCTCCATTCCCGACGCGCGGACATGGGAGCCAAGCGAGCCGTGGCTGTACCAGCTTCAGGCGAAGCTGGCCACCCCGCAAGGCGAGCCGTTGGATTACGCGAAGCGGCAGTTCGGGATGAGATCGTTCCGCATGGAGACGGAAGGCGAGCGGAAAGGGAAGTTTCTCCTGAACGGCAAAATGATCCGCCTTCGCGGAGCGAATACGATGGGACATGAGCAGCAGTGCGTCATGAACGAAAATTGGGACCAATTGCGGGACGACCTGCTGCTGGCGAAGATCGCCAACATGAACTTTCTGCGCCTTACGCAGCGCCCCGTTCAATCGGAGGTTTACGAGCTGTGCGACCGGGTCGGGTTGATGGTGCAGACCGACCTGCCGCTGTTCGGCGTGCTGCGCAGAAACCAACTGTGCGAGGCGCTGCGGCAGACGGAAGAGATGGAACGGCTGATCCGCTCGCACCCGAGCAGCATTCTCGTTTCCTATATCAACGAGCCTTTTCCCAACGCCGGCAACAAGCCGCATCGCAATCTCGTTCGCGAAGAGCTGGAGCATTTTTTCCGCATGGCGGATACGATCGTTCATCTGAGCAATCCCGACCGGGTGATCAAGCAGGTGGACGGAGATTACGACCCGCCTTCCTCGGGGCTGCCGGACAACCATTGTTATCCGGCCTGGTACAACGGACATGGGCTGGACATCGGCAAGCTGCACAAGGGGCACTGGATTCCGGTCAAGCCGGATTGGTACTACGGATGCGGGGAGTTCGGCGCCGAAGGGCTGGATCCTGTCGGTCTCATGCAGAGGCATTATCCGAAGGAATGGCTGCCGAAGGACGCCGCGGACGAGCGGAACTGGTCGCCTAATCGGATCGTCAACGCCCAGTCCGGGATGTTCCATTATTTCTTCTACGAGACGCCGAACACGCTGCAGGATTGGGTCGAGGCCAGTCATCGGCACCAGGCGTGGGCGACGCGGACGATGACCGAAGCGTTCCGCAGAGACGACCGCATGAACACGTTCGCTATCCATCTGTTCATCGACGCGTTCCCGTCGGGTTGGATGAAGACGATCATGGACGTGGAGCGCAACCCGAAGCCGGCCTATTTCGCTTATCGGGACGCGTTGACGCCGTTAATGGTCAATCTGCGGACGGATCGATTCAAGCGGTTTTCGGAGCAGGAGACGGTAGTCGAGGCCTGGGTCTGCAACGACCGGACGGAAATTCCCGAAGGCGCCGTGCTGCAGTACCGTATCGAGTGGCAGGGGAACGTCATATCCTGCGGCGAAGAGCCGGCCCGGATTTCCTCCTGCGGCAGTCGCTTCCAGGGGAAGCTGAGGTTTAAGGCGCCGAAGACCGACAAACGGGGCGAAGCGGTCGTTCGTCTCTCCTTGCTGGATAGCGACAAGCGGGTGCTGCACGATACAAGCCTGCAGATCGAGGTGTTCCCGCGGGCAGAATCGGCACGGGCTAACGGCGTGTGCGCGCTCGGAGGCCGGGGCATTGCCGCTCGCCTGGCTGTGGAGACGGAGGGCGATCGCATTGTCTTGACGGAGGCCGGAGCGGGGGACGTCATTCTGATCGACGATTACGAGAGCTTCGCCGAATGCGAGCCGGCTCTGACGGCGGCCGTGAAGCGCGGAGCCCGGGCGATCCTGCTGGAGCTGCCGGAGGGCGAGTATACGATTGCCGGGGACGCGGTGTCCGTCAAAAGCTGTGGCATGTCACCGCTTCATTTCGCGGCTCGCGATCCCGGGCATCCGCTCGCTCAGTCTTTCCGGGCGGACGACTTCCGGCTATGGTACGATCCGGAAACCGATTATATTACGCCGTTCCTCGAGGCAACGTTCGTGGCCGACGGCGGCGGATTCCGGAGCATTCTGACGAGCGGCAACACGAATGCGAAGGGCGAATGGAGCCCGGCCTTGGCCGTCGCGGAAAAGGCGGTCGGCGAGGGAAGTATCGTCATCTGCCAGGTGAAGCTGGCGAACCGACTGGCCGACAACCCGGTCGCCCGGCAGTTCTGGGTCCGCCTTCTCGATTCGAAGAGCGGAGAAGCCGGAAGCGGGGAAGGGGAGGCATTGCGATGACAGACGGTTGGCAGTTTCGGAAAACCTTTGCGGATTACAAGCTGCGGGAAGGATTAAGACGTTTCGGGCGCAAGCTGAATGTCGGCGACGGTTGGTCCGGCGGTGCTGACGGTGTGTCCGGTGGCGTATCTAGCGGCGGATCCGATAGTCTGTCCAATGGCGTAACTAGTGACGGGTACGGCGATTTGTTGAATGGCGCGACCAGTAGTGGGTGCGATGGTTCGTCGAATGGCGTGACTAGTAGTGAGTTTGGTGGTTCGTCGGATAACGTAGCTAGTGGAGGGCCCGACGGTTCGTCGAATGGCGTATCTAGCGGTTCTCCCAACAGCGCGCCGACCTCCGGAATCGACCGCGTCTGCAACGTCGCTTTTATCGGAGGCTCGGTGACGGATGGAGCGGGAGCTTCCGATCCCGGACGGACCAGTTGGCGGTCGCTGACCTGCCGGTATTTGGCCGAGAAGTATCCGCATGTTTCCTTCCGCTTCACGAACGCCGCGGTAGGGGGAACCGATTCGACCTACGGGGCTTTCCGCTTCCGGCAAGACGTGCCGCAGGCGGGAGCCGTCGACTTGCTGCTGGTGGAGTATGCGGTAAACGATGCCAGAAACCGCGACGAATCGGTGCGGGCGATGGAAGGAATCGTTCGCCAGGCGCTGCGGGCGAATCCAGAAGTCGATATTGTTTTCGTCTACACGACGCATCAATCGGGAGTGGAACGGTGGCTGAAGGAGGGAGAAGCGGACGCCAATATCGGCAGCCACGAGGAGGTCGCCGATTATTACGGCCTCCCGTCCGTGGATTTCTCCCGAGAGGTCGCGAAGGCGATCGGGGCCGGTCTCTTCGATTGGGGCGCGTTCAGCGAGGATAACGTTCATCCCCGGGATTTCGGCCATGCGCTGTATGCCGAGCTGATACAGAAGTTTTTGGAAGCTGCTGCTGCCGATTGGAGCAATTCCCAGCCCTCGGCAGCGTCTGACGGAGCCGCAGCTGGAACACGGTTCCGGCCTCCGCTTGATCCGCAATGCTACGAGCACGGCAGGCTGGTCGGAATCGACGCGGCCGAGATTGCGGCCGGCTGGAAGCAGGAACGCGAGTTTGCCCCGGATTCGGCGCAAATCTGCAATTGGACGCCTCCGGCGGAGATTTTGCTCGGGGACGCACCCGGAGACAGCCTCGTTCTGTCGTTCGAGGGAACGAATATCGGATTCGTCATGCTGGCCGGCCCGGATACCGGAGCGGTGGACATTTCCATCGACGAAGGTTCGGCCTTTGCCTACGATCCGTTCGACCGTTATTGCAAAATGTTCTATCGCCCCAAGATATGGTTGCTCAGCGAGCGCTTAGAGCCCGGCCGGCATACGATCAGAATCTCGATTGCCGACCGGAAGCACGAGGAGAGCTTGGGGAAACGTCTGCACCTGTGGAAGTTTATGGTGAACTAGTATAAGTGAAAGCAACGAGGAGGGGCCTTTGGGTTCCTCTTTGTCATCAACTACGGGCTCTATAATAACAACCAGCCCGGAAACGTATGCCCTTTGGGATGCTAAATTATTCGTACAATTTACTCATGTATTCACTTAAAGCTACTTCTTGCATAGCTTATCAATTTTCAAATCGGGTCACAGATTCTCAATTTTAATATGGTTAGATATTCCATCCCAACCATATTGGTAGTAGAATATATCTATTCTTACTGTCGGTTGTTAGGGAAGGAGTGTACCTTATGTACTATATAGACGAATCTGGAAGTATTCCTACCTTCAAAAGTAGAAAATGGAAGAATCGATATTTTGTCATATCGTTCATTCATACAAACAATTCCGAGCATTTGAAACGAGTCCATAAGAAGAGCATTTTAAATTTACGGAAATATCATGAATATTTATTTAACGAAACAGGAGAGTTAAAGGGAGCCGAAGCTCCACCATTTGCTAAAGAGTATCTTATATCCCGACTGATTTCAAAAACAGACATTAGCATCGGGTATATTGTCGTTGATAACTGGCACGTCAAAGATTCTTTCAGGCAAGTTCCAGGTAGATCATTTAATTATTTAGTGAAGCTTTTATTTATGAGTCACACTCTGGGATCGACGGATAAGTCGCTTTTATGTATAAAATCTGACAATAGGAATACTGCATTAAAATCTTTAAAATCACTCGAGGAATACTTATTTCAAGAGTTGGTTCTTGGAGAAGAGATTACATACGGAGTTGACGTTGAATATTGTGATTCAAGCAGAAATTATAATGTGCAGGTTGCGGATTTAATAGCAAACACTATTTTTCAGTACTATAGATTTAAACATATACCATTCCCTCAACACGATACAATTACTGAGGAAATAGATATTCCTAATCCAGAGGTTTCATTATATCTTTACAATTTATTCAAGGAAAGAATATTTTATTGTCAAGTATTCCCTGGGAGGCAATCCCCGGTAGGAGTACAATTAGCATAACTAACATAAAATGAGTTGTTGACAAGAGAAACAGCAAGTGGTAACATTGATATGCAATCTTCCGGTAAGACCCTGTTAAGCGCGACTGTGGGTAACGTAAGCTGCCTTTTCTGGTAGCCGCCACGGGGCAGGGGATTGTGCCAACTCCCATGAGGGAGTTTATTTTTTTATACAAACAATCTTAGGAAAACCATCTTTAATTCTTATTCAGAAACTACCCCTCGTTCGTTATTCCTTATCTCACACGATGTCATGAAATAATAATCTATACTCCACCAATTTGTCGTTGGCCTCCATCCCTCCATCCCTCCATCCCTCCATCGTCTCTTTCGCTTCAACTCAAATAGCTTATAACAAACAGCGGCACGACCTTTATGCTCCGAACACAAAAATAATCGAAATCCATTGGCGGTGTCTGACAATGACGCCGTCTTTTTCATGTTATATAATATAACAAATAAAAGAAATCATCTATCATACATCTGACATAAAGGAGTGGAAAACATGTATGTTGCCGCACAACCTTACGCCTACCCTTACAACGGAGAGATCAGACCGGACAATACCGCGCTGCTGATTATCGATATGCAGATCGACTTCTGCGGACCGGGAGGGTACGTAGATCGGATGGGGTACGACCTGTCGCTTACGCGCCGCGCCATCGAGCCGATTCGGAGCTTGCTGGAGACTGTCCGCGCGATCCCGGGATTTACGGTCATTCATACGCGGGAAGGGCATCGTCCGGATCTGTCCGATCTGCCCGCCAACAAGAGGTGGAGGAGCAAGCAGATTGGCGCGGAGATCGGATCGGCCGGTCCGGCGGGACGGATTCTGGTACGCGGAGAACCTGGCTGGCAGATCATCGAAGAACTGGCTCCGCTCGATGGGGAAGTCATTATCGACAAGCCTGGCAAAGGCAGCTTCTACGCAACCGACCTGGATCTGATTCTGCGAACGAGAGGCATTCGGAATTTGATTCTCACGGGCATTACGACCGACGTGTGCGTGCATACGACGATGCGCGAAGCGAACGACCGGGGATATGAGTGTTTGATATTGGAGGATTGCACCGGAGCGACCGACCCGGACAACCACTTGGCAGCTTTGAAAATGGTGACGATGCAGGGCGGCGTCTTCGGCAGCGTGTCCGATTCGGCTCGAACGATCGAAGCTCTTGGCAAGCTCGTCGGAGAATGAGACCGGGGTGGGCGAATAAACCGCGCGAAGTCCGGGACTAAGGAATGGCGGAGGGATGAGAGATGAAACAGCTGAAGGAGACAGGAACGCTGTCGATCGATAGATTGCGAGAGGCCTACCGGGAGAAAAGAACGACACCGGCAGAAATCATTCGCGAGATCGTGCGGCTTGCCGAACGAGACGGCGAGATGAACATATGGATTACCCCGCCGAGAATGGAGAGAATTCAGCCGTACCTGGACGGATTGGCCGAGATGGATCCGGAGCAGGCCCCGCTCTGGGGCATTCCGTTCGCCATCAAGGACAACATCGATCTTGCGGACGTTCCGACTACGGCCGCCTGTCCGGATTACCAATACATTCCCCGCGAGCATGCGGCCGTCGTCGACAGGCTGATTCGCGCAGGGGCGATTCCCGTCGGCAAAACTAACCTGGACCAGTTCGCCACGGGACTTGTCGGCGTGAGAAGTCCTTATGGGGAAACCCATAACGCGATCAGAGAGGAACTGATCAGCGGCGGCTCGAGCTCCGGTTCGGCGGTAGCCGTCGCCAGAGGCCATGCGGCCTTTTCGCTGGGAACGGATACGGCGGGCTCGGGGCGGGTGCCGGCGGCGCTTAACGGTTTGGTCGGATATAAGCCCGGCCTTGGCGCATGGCCGACCAAGGGCGTCGTGCCGGCTTGCGCCAGCCTCGATTGCGTCTCGGTGTTTGCGAACAGCCTGGAAGACGCGCTGGCGGTCGACCGCGTCGCCAGAGGCTTCGAACCGACGGATCCGTGGTCGAAGGAGCTGCCTCCGCTTGCGCCGAAGCTTCCGGCCAAGCTGCTCGTTCCGGAAGGAGACTTGAGCTTCTTCGGTCTCTATGCGGAGGAATACGAACAGGCCTGGCGTCGAGCGGTAGAGAAGCTGCAGAGCCTGGGATTGCCGATCGAATACGTGGATACGGGACTGTTCCGGGAAGCGGCCGAGCTGCTGTACGGCGGTCCTTTCGTCGAAGAGAGATGGGCCGGGCTCGGAGGATTCATCGAAGCGCATCCGGACAGCGTGCTGCCGGTTACAGCGGGAATTCTTCGCCCGTCTTCGGAATCCCCCTTCGACGGAGCTTCCGTATTCAAGGCGATGCACGCCCTGCAAGCAATCAAGCTGGAAACAAGCCGTCTGCTCGAAGGCGCGGTGCTCGTGATGCCGACATCCGGAGGCACCTGGACGCGGGAACAGGTTCGCAATGATCCTGTCCGGACGAATACGCAGATGGGGCTTTACACGAATCACTGCAATCTTCTGGATCTGTGCGGTGCGGCTATCCCGGCGGGACATGCCGCGGAAGGCGTTCCGTTCGGTATTACTCTGTTCGCTTCGTCCGCGCACGAGAGTCTGGCGGTCGGCGCCGCGCTGGCCGTGACGGGCGACACGGCGCTCCTGAAGCCGCCGGCTTCGGGAAGCCATACTTACGTCGCCGTATGCGGGCTGCACATGAGAGGGTTTCCATTGGAGAAACAGATGCTGCAACTGGGAGCAAAGTTCGTGCGGGAGGCGAAGACCGCTCCCAAGTATGCACTTTATCGCTTGCCGACCGTTCCTCCCAAGCCGGGGATGATGAAGCGCAAAGAGCAAGGGAAGGCGATCGAAGTGGAAGTGTGGGAGATGCCGCTCTCATCCTTCGGCGCTTTCGTTTCCGACATTCCGGGGCCGCTGGGTATTGGCAAAGTCGAGCTGGAGGACGGGACGGAAGTGCCCGGCTTCGTGTGCGAGGCGTATGCTGCGGCGGGAGCGGAAGACATTACTTCTTACGGCGGCTGGCGCGCGCTCAAGTAGCTTGGGTTACAAAGACTTTCCCTTATGCGACGTCTTCCTGAACAGGAGGACTCGCGGGCGGGGGAGTCTTTTTTTCATGGCTGACCAATATCGGTCGACACGCCCGGTTAAACATTCCTGTAGAGTCTAAGATTTACGCTTGGACAAAGCAAAAAGCACCTCGTATGATGGGGGTTGAACGGATCAATGTCCTAAACCCATCAGGAGGCGC